>JANYCO010000043.1 GCA_025360235.1 Cytophagales bacterium | reverse complement strand
CGGAATTGATATAGGTATGTGGTAAGGTAGTAACATTGGTAAGGTTGGTAGAAGCATCTCCAAAATTCCAGGATTTCGTGGTGACATCAGGCGTGTTAAAAGAAGAGAAGGCAACCAGGTGTGGGCTACATCCCACAGTATCTGAAGGAGGTACGCTCAGAGTGATATCTGGTTTAGCATGAATGGTTATTGATTTTGAAATGGTATTGTTGCAAGAGCCTAATGTGGCAGGAGCAATACTGGTGAGTGAAATAGAAACAACTCTATCTGCAGAAGTGCCATTGTTTAAGAAAGTGTGTTGCGCATCTTTTGTAAAAATATTCGGACTGGCATCGTTAAAATTCCAGATATAGGTAAATCCTGAAACATTTCCCGGAGTGGTGAGGTTAATAAAGTCAGAAGTAAGCGGGGAGCATCCTGCAATATTAGTCGGTGTAAAGTCGGCGGTTACTAACGGATAGACGGTGACAATCTGAGGTGCTGCAGTATCTTTACACCCAAAACTGTTCAGCGCATATAGATTTATTTTATTGACAGAGTTTACAGAGTTGTTATTTAAATAGGTGTGCGTTAATGTTGGATTGTTGTCGGACAATAATGTACCATCTCCAAAATCCCAGGAATAATTGTTTGAACCAAAATAGGTTGAATTATTTTGAAGAGAAGGAGTGAATGGACTACAACCGCTTGTTGGTAAGGGCACATTGAATCGTGCATCTGGCTTAGGATAAATAGTAATATTTTTCGTATAAGTATCCTGGCAGCCTGTAGTTATACTACGGCTGGTAAGGCTTACAACGTAGCTTCTATTCACAACGTCGTTAAATTCGGGGTATACTTTAGATGGATTCAACGAGGTAGATCCGGTAAAATCTCCAAAGTCCCAGGTATACATAGTGGCATTGATAGAGGCATTTGCAAAACTTAGCTTAATAGGAGAACAGCCAGTGGTATCACTAACAATAAATTTTGCAGTTACTTTTGGATAGACGGTGAGTGATTTTGAAAGGGTATCGGTGCAGCCAGCGGCGTTCGTTACAATAAGAGTTGCAGAATAATTTTGGTTTAATGCAGTAGAGTTATCATAGGTGTGAAGGAAACTTGCCGCAGTTGAAACGGTGTTTGAAAACCCATCTCCAAATACCCAATAATGTTGCACCACATCAGCGCTGGAGAAGTTGTCAAAAGTAACTGGCACCGGACTACACTGGGTTGAATATGTAATGTTAAAATCTGCGTTTGGTTTTGGATGAACGGTAATCATCGTGGAATCTTTCCCGGAACAGCCAAAGATGGATTTCCCTGTTACTACCACTTTGTACAGTTGATCACTGCTTGAATTGTTGATGTAATTGTGTGCCGGATTTCCGGTAGTACTAATGGGAGAACCATCACCTAAATTCCATTGATAATTGGAATTGATTCCACTGGCAAAGAAATTTACTTTTAAAGGATGACAACCTTCTGTAGGTACTGCTACAATTTTAAAGTCGGGTTCAGGATAAACAATTACGATTTTATAAATTTGTCCTACACACCCTCCAGTAGCGGAAGTGACGTTCAAACGTACAGTGTCGAACACAATTGCTCCCGTTTTGTTTACATAAGTATGATTGAAAATTCCGGAATAGCCTGAGCTCGCCGAATTAAAACTTAAATTAGTTCCATCGCCCAAATCCCAAGCAAAGGTAGCAGGGAGCTGAACGATTGCTTTCTCTTCAAAAGTAACAAGTGCCGGACTACACTGCGGTAAAATAGGAGAATACTGGAATCCCGCGATGGGTCCTGGATATACCGTAATAGTTCTATCAAGGGTTTCGCTGCAACCTGCAACAGTAGTGGCAGTAAGAGAGATCGTAAACGTTGCGTTCACATTTGTTAGATTAAGGTAAGTATGTGTGGGATTAGCTGCAGTGCTTGACGGAGAACCATCTCCAAAATCCCAACTGTAAGTAGAAGCTCCAACACTTAGGTTGGTGAGATTAGCAACAAAAGGAGTACACAATTGATATGCAGGAAGAGAAAAATCTACCAGAGGCATTGGATTTACCACTACGGGTTTTGCGATAGTAGTTGAACATTTTCCACTTGAAACAGTAAGCGAAACGTTGAATGTATTTGGAGTGGCAAATTTGTGTCTTGGGTTTGTAGCCGTGGAAGTATTACCATCTGCAAAGTCCCATTGCCAGGAAGTAATAGCATTGCCATCTACATAAGGAGACAATTGTGATTTAGGAATTAATGTTCGGGCAAAACCAGGAACCTGCCAGGCAACTTGCAGAAAATCTCCACCACCACCTTCTTTCATTAGCGCTTCTATGTAATAGCTTTGTCCGGCGGTAAGTGGGATTGAAATTGATTTTTGACTGGTATATTTATTCCATTGATTTAAATTGGTAAAGCCATTCACATACGCTACTTTATTTTTTATAGCAGGATCTCCTGATGGACTTAGCCAGAGCTCAGAGTAGTCGTCACTAGCGATGTAAAATAAATAATTTCCGGTAACAGGAGGACAAATGAAACCTCTTACCCGCACACCAAAATTATCTTTGTTGGGAGAAGACTGAAGGATTTGAAAATTTGGATCCGTTAAATCAAAAACCGCGGTTGGGCTATTGGGATAAATGGCAGCAGTAGTAAGGTCTGTGATAGTAGAACCGTTTATGTTATCATATCGTTCTACTTTGATGTTTCCTACATTACACGGAATCCCAACAATAGTAGAGGCGTCAAAAAATCTTGTGGTATCGTTTATACAAACTGGAGCCGCAGTAAAACTTGCTGTAAGCAAAGGATAAACGGTTACAGTGCGGGAAGCGGGAATGCCACAGTTGAGACTATTTTTTGTATCGAGCGTTATAAAATAAGTACCAGGAGTAGAATAGAGATGCGTACCCGGATTTGTAGCGGTAGAAGTTGTTCCATCTCCAAAATCCCAGTCCCAGGAAACGGGTCCATTCGTAGAGCTTTCAGTGAATACGGCCGATATAGAACCACATCCGTCAATGGCGCTCAGACTAAAATCAGATATAGAAGCAGGAATCACAATAATGGATTGTTGTGTGGTATCTGAACAAGTGTTAGAACCAACTACAGAGGCGGCAAATTTTATGGTGTATGTATTTGGAGTAATGTAGCGATGTGTAAACTTGGTTTGATTTCCTGGATAAGAATCCCAGGCTACATTGTCTCCCCAGTTTATATAGATAATAGAAGGGTTGCCAGTACTTGTGTTATTTAGTTTAGCAGTATCGCCGGCACAAATTGATGTAGTAGTATTCACGAAAGCCGCTGTAGGAGGTGATACAAAACGGACTACCACTGCAGAAGGGCTGATGCCACAAAAGTTGGAGTCTTCCATGGTAACAACATATTGATCTCCAGGGACACCGGTAAGAAATTTCAAAATCGATCTGTTGGCAGGAGTAGCCGGAACCCAATATTGATTGGCAGCGATGCCATTTAAAAAAGCGGTAGTTCCATCAGGTTTCAGCCAGGACCAGCGCAGTCTTCTTGGGAAGGTAACGTTGCAGTTGTATTTCGATACATCGGTAAATGTAACCCAGTCGCTGGAGCAGAGTGTGGTGGCGGAGGCTATAACCCTTGCCGTATCAATATCCCAGAAGTCAAATGGTCCATAGGACGAATAGGTAGTAGCACACATGGTTTGAGCCGTTAGTTTTACGGTCATGTTACAACCTGCCATGCCTTTATTATAAGTGTGTGAAATAGGAACTCCAACACCTGCAAGTCCTGTGGTAATATTAAGTGTGTGAAATAGGAACTCCAACACCTGCAAGTCCTGTGGTAATATTTGTTTCAGTATTCCCCCAATCCCAGGTAAAACGGGTATGCGGAGAGGGGTTGGTGGACTGATTTACAAAGGTGATAGAATGTGGAACACACCCACTTGATCCTAAAGTTGGAGGTAATGCACTGGCCCCTGTTTTTCTGTCGTTATAAACTTTTCCTGTTATTGTACGTGGTGCGCAACCTGCAATTGTTTCTGTGTAACTTACGGTAAAGGAATCTAATGTGGTAAAGGTATGGGAAGCGATAATATTTCCTCCTATAATTGCTCCTCCTGCTGTAATACCCGTTAAATCACCCCAGTTTACAGAAAAACTTTGAATGTCGTGGTTGGATACTAAATTTAAGGTGAAGGTATTTGGAGAGAGGGAATTATCGATACAATTGGTCCAAACTGGAGTGCCGGAAGTGGTGGCAAGCCCTACATCGTACAAAACAGGGTTTAAACATTGGGCATGAGTGCTTTGAAAATTTATTACAAGAATAAATTGAAGCGATAACACCAAGCCCAGCGCCTTTCTAACCTGTAATTTCCCCATTGTAGCGTGATTATTAAGTATCACAAATTAGGAAGATTAATCGGCAAAACAAAACAGTTATACACATATTATAAGTAAAGTACAATACATACCTTATTCTATTACAAAATATGAAAGATAAATAATTCATATTTATACTATTTAATATATTGAAAATAAATATTTTATGTATTTGTAGTAAAACTAACGGATTAATTTTCAGAGGTATGGGTGATAAAAATATTGCAAATTTGAAACTTAGTGTTTGGTTCTGAAAATATTGGGTTTTATGAGATTGTTTAGGAATGTTTAAATTAGAGAATTAATAGAAAGACGCTGAAGAAGGATATAGTTTTTACATTATTTCATAGGACGATTAAGTTTTTATCGAAATTCTTCTATTTCTTCTTTTTAGTAACCTCATTTTATGGGTTTGCTAATCTAGACAGTATTGCTTCAAATTTTATTTTCATATTTTAAATTATAAAAAGCCTGCAGCACCATCAACTTAAGAAGTTAATTACCCCTAAAGGGATTAAAAGTAATAAAATATTTATCCCTGCCTCGTGAAGATTGTCTCATGGCTGTTGAAGACATTAGTCAGGCCAATACAGAGCGCTACAAAATCTTAAACTCCGTCCTCCTATTTAATCTTCTGCCTGCTTCTGTTTCATTAGTACTCACAGATTGATTGCTACCAAAACCTTTCGAAGACAGTCGCGTTTTATTCACGCCCTGATTGATCAAATAATTGGTTACGTGATCTGCTCTCTGTTGTGATAAAGTAAGGTTCGCCGCTTCCTCACCTACATTGTCCGTATATCCGGAGATTTCAATTTTGATAGTGGGGTTTATTTTTAATAAGCTCACCAATTTTTGCAACTCCGTATTGGATTCACTTTTTAATTCTGATTCACCTGAGTCAAAGAAAATATTATTCAAAATAATTTTTGCACCGGCATGTACTTTCTTCAGCTTAACATCTGTGAAAACCTCTTCGTATCCGGTTTTGCAATCGATCTGTGCGTGTTCAGAGTGAAAAATATATCCTTCTTTTTCGATGTGGATACCATAATTTTCTCCGCAAGGAAGAGAAATTAAAAATCGTCCATTCTCACTGTTTGATTTAAATTTTGAAACTACTTTTTGAGTACGGTTATCAGTCACAATAATATCGGCTTCCATCGCTTTTCCTGCTTCATCGCGAACTTCTCCTTTTAGTAATTCCAATTGAGTAGTCAAATCTTTATCCATTTTAAGCGAATAGATATCCTGCTTACCAAAACCACCTTCTTTGTCAGAAGCGTAGAAGCCATAATGTCCATCGGCTGAAAGTACGAAATAGACATCGTCTCCGGTAGAGTTGATTGGGTAACCAATATTTTGTGGTTCAGACCATGTACCATCATGGTTTCTTACCGATTTGAAAATATCGTAGCCTCCCATAGTAGTATGGCCTTTCGAACTAAAGTATAATGTTTTTCCGTCAGGGTGAATGAAAGGAGATTCTTCATCGTAGGGAGTGTTCAGTTCTGTAATAGGAAGCGCCTTCGACCATTTCCCTCCAATCGTTTTGGTACAGTAATAAATATCACGGTCATGGCTTGTGCCTTCTGAATGTATAAAATAAAGAATATTTCCATCGGGAGATAAAGAAGCTGCGCCTTCAAATCCGGGAGTGTTTATGGAAAGTGATTTTACTTCAGTCCAATTATCCCCTTCTAATTTAGAAGTATAAAGATCTCCTCCGTTAGTACCCTTATATACAAACATGGTTTGTCCGTCTTCGGAAATGCCAACACAGGCATCATGGCCTTCAAGATCGTTTAATGCAGCTATTACAGCAGGTTTGGTCCATTTTCCGTCTTCAAATTTGGAGGTGTAAATATCTTCGTGTTGTTCGTGTTCATTTGTTTCTATTACCTCCTGGCCAGTTCTTGTAGAAGTAAAGAACAGCTGAAGATGATCAGCGGTGATGTAGGGCAAATATTCCTGATGGTCGGAGTTTATCGTTTCTCCAAGATTAATTATTTCTACAGTTTTAGGATTCGAAAAAAAACGTTTAGCGTTAAGGCATTCCCTTGAAAATTTTCTTAAATTCTCAAAATTATTTTTTTCAGGATCAGATTCTTTATAAGATTCTATCGCTTTATCGAATTCATTGTTTACGTGATAGGCCCTTCCTAAAATATAATACATTTCAAGGGTTGGAGTTTCTACAAGTTCGATTGCTTTGTTGATGTATTTTAAAGCATTACTTCTTGGAGAAACAAGCAGGTGGCATTTGGCAAGTTTAATATAAAGGTTGGGATTACTTTTGTTAGTCACTAAAGCTTTTTCATAATAATCAGTGGCATCATAATATTTCCCTTCCGAAAACAGAAGGTCTGCTTTTACTATAAAATCTTCCTGACAATACCCGTTGGTTTGCAGGAAAAATAGTAAAAGAAATACATAGATATTTTTAACCCCTCTGATCATAGCTGTAAGTGAAATTATAGTAAGATAAGGTACAAAAATAAATTTTGCTAGAGTTGGTAAAAAAAGTGTGATTATGAATTTTAGATTGGCATTATTTGAAGACTTATTTGTAACATTATTGTCAAAATTGTTTAATTTTAATGTAAAATATAATTACAAAATTCTGATATAAGTATATGAATTTCTACCAAACTCAGTTTTCTCTTCCAGGCCATAAAAGAGGATTTCATGTGATTACAGCGCAAGTACTAAAAGCTATGCCTGAAATTGTTTCGATCAGCACGGGTATGCTTACTGTTTTTATAAAACATACTTCCGCAAGTCTTACTATAAATGAAAATGCAGATCCTACAGTGCGGGTAGATTTTGAAAGTCATATGAATAAACTGGTTCCTGAAGATATGCCTTACTATCGCCATACTACAGAGGGATCAGACGATATGCCAGCACATATTAAAGCCTCGCTTATGGGAAGTTCGGTTACTATTCCTATTACTAATGGAAGATTAAATATGGGAATCTGGCAGGGAATTTATCTTTGTGAACACAGAGATATTTCTTCGGAAAGAGAACTTGTAGTGACGGCCTGGGGAGTTTAGAATTTTGAAATTATTTATTTCTAAGTGTAATCGCTCTTTCAGAAACTTCAATTCCATTTTCATGAAAAGCTTTCATCACTTCTTTAATAAATTCATGCTTTATCGGACCTTGTTCTGTAGCCTCTGTGATGCGAAAAACAACATTAAACTGGAGCCCGGAATCTGAGAAGGTATGGAATCGTACAACGGGAACATGAGACTTAATGCAGCTTGGCATTTTTTCAATTATTGTTTGTGCTGTCTCCAAACAAATTTTTTCTACAAGGTGCATATCGTTATTAAAACTCACCATGAGCTGA
>JANYCO010000037.1 GCA_025360235.1 Cytophagales bacterium | reverse complement strand
CGGAATTGATTTTGCTTTTCCTAATGAACATCAGGGAAATGTAAATATTCTCCCTGGTTTTTCCTCGGAGGAGTCTGCTGTGTATGCCGGTTGCCCAATATGGTCGGAGAAGGGATGGGTAGGGAAAGTATATCCTAAGGGGGCTAAAGAAAAAGATTATTTAAAACATTACAGCTCGAAATTCTCGGCTATAGAATTAAACGCCACACATTATAGTATTCCAGATGAAACTACGATACTAAGATGGAAAGAATCAGTCCCCTCCCATTTTAAATTTTGTCCGAAAGTTCCCCAGATCATAAGCCACAGTAAGGATATAGTGAAGATGACGGAGACCATGTTGCAGTTTATAGCAGCAGTAAAGTTGTTTGAAAATAATTTGGGTACAACGTTTCTTCAATTACCTCCGACATTTAAACCCGATAAAATAAAAGCGCTTATCTATTTTTTAAACGCAATGCCGGAAGGGTTTCCTTTGGCTATAGAGTTTCGTCACGAAGATTGGTTTAAAGATCGGTTGAAATTTGATAAGATATTTAATTATTTGGAAGACCGCCTGATGAGTACGGTTATATCTGACGTGGCGGGTAGGAGGGATGTATTGCATCAACGGCTCTCGAACCGTACAGCTTTTATTCGCTTTGGAGCCAATGATCTTCATCCAACGGACTTTCCGAGGATCAACGACTGGACTGTTTTGTTGAAGAAATGGTTGTCAGAAGGATTGAAAGAAGTTTATTTTTTTGTTCATACTCCTGACACTAAATTATGTCCGGATCTCGTGGATTATTTTTCAAAAAAGATGGAAAATAAAACCATACCAGTTCCTCCAACTAAAAATTTCAAACAAGGTGATTTGTTCTAGAAATCCTTTGGAACGTTTGGGTCTTCGTTAAGATTGTGTTTATTGAAATATTGGGTCTTCTCCGGGTCTTTTTCTAATACAAGTATTCTTGGTGATGGTTTGGTTGATACCATTTTGTTTGAAGTATATCCTATACCAATATATCCAAAAGATTTTAAAATTAATTGGCTTGTCTTCTGGGTAGAAGAAAGTTGCCCTTCAGGAGATTGGTTTTTAGACCATTCGATATATTTTTTCCCTTCCTCTGAAGCCATCCAGCTTTCAATAAGGATCAGAGCTTGTTTGCGGACTTCAGTGTTTTTTATTTTCCCGGAATCGAAATTATACAAAGTATAAAAGGCTTCTTTTAATTTAGTGTCCTCTTTTTTGTTTCCAAGCATTGAGATATTATCGGTAAATACTTTAAAGGAAGATTGAGGATTTTTCAGGGCTATTTCTTTTTTGCCTGATAGTTGTAAATAAAAATTTTTCCATGGCCGGTTGAAAATATAATTGAAGTCGGATGGTTTCCCTGCTTCTGCAGGTAGTTCCCAAACTAATTTTTTTAAGTATTTCATCTCAGGAAAAATTGATTCATCAGCTTCGATTTTGTAACGGTAAAAATATTTTTCGGGTTCAATTATTTCCCATTTATCTTTTTGTCCAAAATATTTATAGACGGTTCCTTTGCCTTCGTTTATTGGGTTTATTACTTCAATGATAATCGGTTGGGTGAGCGAGATAGATTCTTCAGCCGTTATTTCAAATGCTATTTGAGGGATAATAGTTTTGTCAGATTGGAAGGTCATTTCTGTATATTCTTTGTAATGTAGTCGCACTTCCTTTTTTGTTACATTTCCTTTCTCATCAAAAAAAGCAAAAGCGGGAATTAGTAATCTTGCCCCGGACTTAGTATATAATACCGTGCCTTTTTCAGGATCGACTTTGAAAATTTCGTAAGCCGTAGTATTTGTATTTTTGCGATTTGTATCTAGGTCTTTGTTATTTGTAGAATTGGTTTTATTGGTATTAGTGCTCTCTACCGGATCCTTTTTATTTTGTTCGGTTGGCGCTCCCAATCCTGTATCTCCTTTCAAAACACCAACGCTATCTTTTGCAGGAGT
Source organism: Cytophagales bacterium (assembly GCA_025360235.1). Classification (GTDB taxonomy): domain Bacteria; phylum Bacteroidota; class Bacteroidia; order Cytophagales; family Cytophagaceae; genus JANYCO01. The sequence continues at coordinate 1,086 of JANYCO010000037.1, read as the reverse complement.
GCTTGGCTTTTCTTCAGAACGGTCAAGCACCAACATTAACAATACAATTCCTATCACGATCATCATGCTCATAAAGCCAGGATTTTTATACAAAGGTCTCACGGCTTTACTCGTGTGTATCGTTTTTTGATGTTTCGTTAGTAAGTTATTGAAATCCTTATGACGGTTGATCTGTTCATCCGAAATAGGTTTTGGATTTCGTTTTATTTTATAATTTTCCATTTTCTTAGTTCAGTAAGATTTTTTCAAATTCTTATCAGTTTTTTAATTTTATCCAATATTCTATAGGTTCGGACTTTTGCATTGTTTTCTGTAATGCTCATGATATCCGCTATTTCTTTAAAAGACCGGTCTTCAAAGAAGCGTAATTCAATGTACTGTACTTCCTCTAATGCTAAACTTTGAATTCCTTTCAGTAGAACTTCTATTTTTGCTTCTTTTTCATCGTCTCCAAGCTCTTCTGCTATTTTTTCAAATCCTTCATCTTCAATACTTAAAGACCTTTTGTTCTTATTTTGCCTAAAGAACATATTCATTTCATTTACGGCTATTCTGAAAAGCCAGGCTGAAAATGGCAATCCTTTGTGTTGGTATTTAGGTAGATAAGTCATTGCTTTTAAAAAAACCTGGGAAGTGAGGTCTGCGGTAAGGTCTTCATCATCGGTTCTACGGTACAAAAACAAGAAAACCGGTTTGTAATAGCGTTCATAAAGTACTCCAAAATGGGCCGGATTTGCCTGAGCCTGCCTAATTTGAAGCATTTCGACCTCTATATCCTCTTTTGTTTTGTGCAGCGTACTCAAGCGGAACTGGATTTTTATTATATAATGCTAGAACCTTTAAAAAGATACATTCGTATGTGCCAATATATAGTTTTTTTTAAAAATAAACAGAAAAAATACTATTGGCCAAGAGGTAATAAATATATAATAATTGTAGTATTTTTATATACTTGTGTGAAATTTTACTTATCTTGGCGCATAAATTTTGAAGGTTACAACGATAGCATAATAATTTAATGGATATTTTACATGAGATTTTAGGTCCTCAGCCTCAAGCAGGACTAATGATTATACTTAATTTAAT
>JANYCO010000010.1 GCA_025360235.1 Cytophagales bacterium | reverse complement strand
CTTCCCAAATGCTAAAATAAACCTTGGCCTCTCCATAACCGAGAAAAGACCGGATGGTTTTCATAATTTAGAATCTTGCTTTTACCCCGTTCAATGGTGCGATGCCTTGGAAATCCTTCCTTCTGAGAAAACGAGTTTCAGTTCCTCAGGCATAGAAATCCCCGGAGAAGCGAATTCTAATCTTTGTATGAAAGTCTACGAAGTCTTGAAAAAAGAATACGACCTGCCTCCTATTCAGATGCATTTGCTGAAAAACGTTCCTATTGGTGCAGGCATGGGCGGAGGTTCTGCCGATGCAGCTTTTGCCATCAAATCGTTGAACGAACTTTTTAAGCTCAATCTTTCGGTTGCACAAATGGAAGATTATCTGCGTCCGCTGGGAAGTGACTGCGCTTTCTTTGTAAATAACAAACCTGTTTTTGCTTATGGAAAAGGAGATCAGTTTTCTGAGATCGCACTTTCTTTAAAAGGCTACTTTATAACGATCGTTTATCCGAAAGTACATATTTCTACCAAAGAGGCTTATAGCGGAGTAATTCCAAAAAAGCCAGGGCTGTCTGTCAAAGACATTATTCAGACAGATCTAAAAGAATGGAAGAATGTGCTTCAAAATGATTTTGAAATATCTCTTTTCCCAAAATACCCAATTTTAAAAGAGATCAAAGAGACTCTGTACTCAAAAGGTGCGACTTATGCTTCTATGACTGGGAGCGGCTCGGCGGTTTATGGGATTTTTGATAAGGGGCAGGGATTGAAAAATGCTTTTCCTGAGAATTTTAGGGTTTGGGAAGGAATTATGTAATGTCATTTGGTGAAAAGTGAACGTGAGGGGTAAAAGGTGAAATAGGAAGCACCTTTTACCCCTCACGTTCAACTATTTAACTGAAAAATTCCCCTTAAATTTAAAAAACTCTCAACTTATTTCTTTGATTTCCCCTAATTTACTATCTTTGCAACCCTAATAAATGATATAATATGATTATTGTAAGTGTAAAAGAAAACGAATCTATTGACAAAGCTTTAAAGAGATTCAAAAAGAAATTCGAAAAAACTGGTGTTTTGAAAGAACTTAGAGCTAGAAGCGCTTTCGAAAAAAAATCTGTTAAAAGAAGATTTACCGTTATTCGTGCTGCTTATAAAGAACAACTTCTTTTAGGTACTGAAGAATAATTTCTTTTTTAAACTACAATTTTCTATATTGAATCATTGGGGCAATAATCCCGATGGTTTGGTATGGTTGATGATTTTTTAAAATATATTGAATTTGAAAAAAGGTATAGCAAACATACCTTAACAGCCTACCAAACGGATCTTAATCAATTTTCCCTTTTTCTTGAATCTGAATTTAACTTAGACGCTCCTCAGGATGCTTCCTACAGTATCATCCGTTCCTGGATCGTGAAACTTGCGGAAGAAAAAATTGCCCCCAAATCCATTAACAGAAAAATTGCAGGGCTACGCTCTTATTATAAATTTCTTTTGCGGAATGGAAGGATAGCCAAAGACCCAACACTAAAAATAAAAGCACCTAAGATCAAAAAATCATTGCCTGTTTTTGTAGAGGAAGACAAACTAACTGACCTATTGGATAGTATACCCGATGAATTTAATTCGGTAGGTTTTGAAGAAAATTTTCCTGGCCAACGGGATCGTCTCATTATAGAACTTTTGTATGGTACCGGAATTCGTCTTTCAGAACTCATCGAAGCTAAGGTTCAAGATGTTAATTTCTACGAAAGCGTCATTAAGGTTTTAGGGAAAGGAAATAAAGAACGAATCATCCCAATCAACTTTACATTGGTAGAAAGAATGAAGGCTTATACTCTTCAGAAAAAAAAGGAAGGTTTGAGCAACTCTTCTGATTATTTAATCGTTACTAACGAAGGAGAGAAAACCTATCCGATGTTTATTTATAGAACGGTGAGAAAATATTTGGATATGGTAACAACAATTGAGAAGAGAAGTCCTCACGTATTAAGACATTCATTTGCTACACATTTATTAAACAAAGGCGCTGACCTAAATGCCATCAAAGACCTTCTGGGCCATAGCAGTCTGGCAG
>JANYCO010000008.1 GCA_025360235.1 Cytophagales bacterium | reverse complement strand
GTTTAAACCAAAAAATGGGAGTGTTGTACCAGATAAAGGGGAGGTTGGTACTTTACGTTTTAATGTTAAAACAAAATAGTTTTAATGAATCACTTCATTGCCGATATTGACCTGATTTCTCCATACAGCGAAGACTTCGTCACACTGATTCCATTCCAACGTCAAAAGATTGATACTATGATGGGAGATGGAGTAATTGTATCCTACAGCCTTTCCTTAGACCGCTCCAAGCTTTGGGTTACTTTTATTGCAGAGTCCGAAGAAGAGGTATATAATTTAATAGGCACTTTTCCTTTGATAGAGTTTATGGAACCTACCGTTTATGAATTGGCTTTTCATAATAGTATCAGTAATAACTTTCCTGTTATTTCGCTGAATTGATGACAAATATTTTTGTGCGTTAAAATCCTCCGTGAAGACCGCCCCTTCGTTGCTAAGAGATTGCTTCAGAATCCTGTGCTAAACTGCGTTCTTCGCAATTACGATTTTATAACTTGTCAAATTTTCATTAACCATTTATAATTAATCATTAACCATTAAAAAATTATTTCCATCCTCCTCCAAGTGCTTTGTAAATATTCACTACTGCTTTATATTGTCGCTGTTTAATTTCAATGAGCTCAAGTTTAGAAAGTAAAGCATTTTTTCTTGTTATAATAATTTCGATATATGTGGCTCTTCCGGTTAAATAGAGTTCAGAAGAAGTTTCAATTGCAGTGGTTAGAACTTCCACCTCTTCGTTTTTTAGTTTATAAATTTGTTCCAGGTTATTAATGTTTACCATTTGATTGTATACTTCTACATATCCATTAATGATGCTTTTCTGGTAATGGTACATCGCCTCTAATTGACTAGCCTTTGCATTCCTGAACTGAGCTTTTATGGCACTCGTGTTGATCAATGGAGCGGTCAATCCTCCCAGCAAACTATAGGCAAAGGATTGGGGAGAAATCAGAAACGCGGTGTTGAACGATTGAAGGCCACCTGCTGCATTAATATTTAACGAAGGATAAAAGGCGGCTCTTGCAGCTTTCACATTTGCCTTAGAAGCGATCAGTTCATATTCTGCTTGTTTTACATCTGGTCGGTTATTTAGTAGGTCAGATGGAATACCAACATGGACTTGGGCAGGAACGGATTGGGTGAAAGATAATTTATCCCGTTTTATTGTTTGAGGATATCTGCCCAATAAAAAATTAAGTTTATTTTCGCACTCAATAATTTTTTGGAGTATTTCAATTTCAAGGCTTTTAGAATTCAGGACCTGTGCTTCAAATTGTTTTACCGCCAATTCATTTGCCCTTCCAGCCTCTTTTTGAAGAAGGATAATAGCGAGTTGATTATTTTGTAAAATAATAGTTTCCCTGATAATATCCAGTTCGATATCCAGGGCTAATATTTCGTAGTATGAAGATGCTATATCTGCTATTAAATTGGTGATGACCCAATTTTTGCCTTCAATACTTGCGAGGTATTTTGCTACTGCCGCTCTTTTTTTGTTTCTCAATTTTCCCCATACATCTATTTCCCATGAGCTTTGTAATCCGCCATAATGATCAGGGAGATTAGTAGGTACGATTTGTCCGGGAGTGATATAGGTGGAACTGTTTCCTGCTCCATCCATGGTATATCGTCCATATCTTCTTTGTGCTGTTGATATCGTACCAGATATGTAGGGTAGAGGGAGTCCCTTTGTATATTTTACCTGGGAGCGGGCCATGTTAATTTTTTGTGCAGCTACCATTAGGTCAAGATTGTTTGCCAAAGCAGTATCTATAAGGTCTATTAAAGTTGGATTGGTAAAATAATTTTTCCAATCCACTTTCCCTGAGTTTGTAGAATCCTTTGTATTGTTATACGCTTCCGGAGTGGTTTTTAATAAGGAAGAAGTTGCTGTTTTGGAAGGTTTACAATTTGTAAATACACAAACCAGCAGTGCAAAATATAGGGCGTTATTGTAGTTTAGTCGCTTCATTTTTTTGACGATAGTTTTTCAGCAAACGTTGCAAAGATTACGTAAAGACCTGGGATAATTAGTATTCCAAAGAGTGTTCCGAAAATCATTCCTCCTGCAGCGGCGGTTCCAATTGTTCTGTTTCCAATTGCACCAGCTCCTGAAGATATCATCAATGGAATCAACCCTGCAATGAAAGCAAAGGAGGTCATTAAGATTGGACGGAGTCTGGAAACTGCACCATCAATGGCAGCTTGCACAGGTGTTCTTCCTTCTTTTTGTTTAAGAATAGCAAATTCTATTATAAGGATCGCATTTTTACCCAATAAGCCGATAAGCATTACAAGCGCTACCTGAGCATAAATATTATTCTGTAAGCCTAATAATAACAATAAGAAATAAGCACCAAATACACCAGTAGGCAATGAAAGGATTACCGGAAGTGGAAGTAAAAAACTTTCATACTGAGCGGCCAGTAATAA
>JANYCO010000007.1 GCA_025360235.1 Cytophagales bacterium | reverse complement strand
CGTAGGGTTCATTCTATTAAATGCATTCTGCAATTCCTCCGGATTTGCCTTCACCATTGCTTCGCTAAACCCAAAAGTAAGTTCCGTTTCACCTTGTTTCATTTGTTCAAATACTGCTTCCACAAAAGCACTCACCGGTGGCGCTGCATCGTGTAACCCTTTTCCACCAAGGTCGGTATTAAGTGCCGGAGGAATCATTTCAATCACTTCAATATTTTTTGATTTTAACAAATGACGTAATGAAAGTGAGAACGAATGAAAGAATGCTTTTGTAGCGGAGTAAACAGGCGTTTTAGTAAGTGGCACAAAAGATAACCCTGAAGTCACATTGATAATAGTAGTTAAGGATTTCAGATTTAGAAAAAGAGAAGTCAAATGCAATGGTGCTTCAACATTAATCGCAATCTCCTCTTTTGCTCTTTGAAAGAAATTAGAGTCCGTAACGTTCATCCAGTTTTGCATACCTGCATTGTTGATCAAAACATTTACATCGCTGTGTTTTTCAGAAACCCATTTATACAATGCTTCTCTTTCAGCATCGTTAGACAGATCACATACTTTTGTAATTACAGAAGGAAATTTATCAGACACTTCTTTTAACGCTAACTCACGTCTCCCACAAATGATTACCGTATTATTTTCCTTGACAAATCTTTCTGTAAGCCCAAGGCCTATACCAGTGGCTCCACCTGTAATAAGAATTTTATTGTTTGATAGTTTCATTGTGCTTTTTTAGTTTATATGAATTTAAAATTATCCCCTTTTTTACCAAATTAAATTTTACGATCCGATAGAAAATTTCCTACATCGTAAACCCATTCGTCTTTGTATTGTATTAAATAATTTTCATGTCCGGCCCGGGGATATGTTTTCAAATATTTATCTCCAGGTAAATTTGAAAATATTTCATCGATTTCTTTTTTACTAACTTTATCGTCTTGTTCGCCATACAACAATAGTGTTGGGCAATTTATATTTTTAGCATATTCTCTAGGATTATGATCAAAAGCCCAAAAGCCGTTTTGAGCTCCACCCCAGAAAACCAGTAGCCCTGCCATAGGAAAGGTTGGCGCATTCATAGTTTTAAAACGTGCACAAACCGTTTCATACATTGTACCGAAAGGACATTCTATAATAATCCCATTTGGCTTAATCGTATAATCACCCAATGCCTTCATTATTGCCACTGCTCCCATAGACGTTCCAAAAAGATAAATATTGTTTTCTCCGCTATTTTTTAGGTAATCAAAACAAGTTTTCACTTGTGCTGCCTCTAAATAGCCGATAGTAGTTTGATTTCCTTCCGAACCACCAGAACCCATAAAATCAACCAGTAAAACATTATAACCAAGGTTTAAAAAAACATTAGCCTTGTCAAGCATTCCAGCCTTTTGCCCACTAAAGCCATGAAACAGAATTACCGTGCCTTTCGAACTATCTGCCTTAATACTCCAGCATTCAATATCTCTGTTACTTTGAAGTTTAATTGTTAAATATTTTTGATCTGGAAATGCATTATTAGAAGGCCTTGGATTACTAACGCCAAAAAGGATCGTTCCGATTTTCTCCGTAACTGAAAGCTTTTTGGGATCTCTTGTTTTACTTTCATTGGCCTCGGCAAAATGTGTAAATTTATAGGCATGAAAAAAAGCCACAACATTTGTCAGCACAAAAAATATTGCTAATATCCGGCTTACACGTTTTATTATTTTTCCATTCACCATCTATGTATCAATTTTATTTTCTATCAATTCCCCAATTATATCCACTTAGTCTTTGCATATCAACAACAAAGATCTCGAAGGAATGTCAGTTTATTTAACAATAAACAATCCAAAAAGACCCAATAAGTATACTACTAATATAGCGATTGAATCATAACCCAATCTTAAGAACTGACGATTTGATTTGATTATCAAGCCAACCATGTATACACCGGTAAGTAAAATTGCTAAGCCAGTAAAATAAATATCTACAGACCCAATAGCACTCATGATCGATTTACCACTAATAATTGACCCCACTAATAATAAGACAGGTAAAAAGGCATTTCCGCCAATAATATCGCTTACTGCCATTTGATAATCCTTAAGTTTCGCAGAGGCTATTCCTGTTGATATTTCTGGTAATGATGTTACGGCTGCCAATATGGTTGCTCCAAAAATTACGTTACTAATTTGAAAACGATTCGCAATTTCTTCACTACTCATTTCCAAAAATACACCTGATATTAAAATTATTATGGCACAAAAAGTAAAAACCAGCAATGATCTGTATCCCTTTTTCTTGTCTATATTGGTTTTTATTTTTGCAGTTTTTCCTTCCGGAAGATTTAAGGGTGAGAAATTATTTGATTTCAAATTTTTTAAAGTGGGATTTTTATAAATAAGATATAGACCTGCAAGCCAGGTAAACAATATGATCCATTCAATTGGTGTTGCCTTTAAAATAGCATAATCGCTTGATATCTGTTTCCCAATGATAACCAAAGTCAGTATGAAAATTAAAACAACACCTTCAAGTATTAAACCTACCGACGATGCTTTACCAGAAAGCGGAGCTGATTTGCCAACACCAAAACCATCAATCAATACTAAAACAACTGTTTGAATTGCAATGCCACCAAGTATATTACTAACCGCAATCTCGATATGATGATTGTATGCGGCCATCACAGTGATAGCAATTTCAGGAAGATTAGTTACAATGGCTAAAAAAATCATTCCTCCCATTGCCTCTCCAAAATTGAAATATTTGCACATGGTATCTGTAGCTAACGAAATTTTAACTCCAGCGATCCAAATCGCAATGCCTGAAAGGGCAAAAATAATTAACAGCCATATGGATGTTAAATGTGATAATATCATAATTATTTTTCTAAATCTTACAACCTTCTAAAGAAGCCAAACTTATTCCTTTTTAATTCTGGACGTTATTTGCATCTTCACAAATAACTTACTTCCCTAAAATACTTTTGCCGATTAATTTACTATTGACAAGCAACAGTAGTTCTATAGTCCAGCTTAAAGGTAAGCTATTTTTTAAATTATCAACATCTGTAATTCATCAATCAACACAAAGTTTTTCCTTCGTACATCATGCTAACATCGCTGAGATTAAAACAACAGTTTTTTGAGGATGCATTATACTTTTACCTAAAACAGATGGAATGAAACATTGTTAATGATCGAAGACCTTAACAATCGCATGTGCAGGGTTTTTAATGACTAACGATTAGCAAGGTTTGTGACCATTGTTAACGTTTACGTAATTTATGAATTTCGAAAACCTGGACGTTTTCTTCATAGACGATACAGACAGAATATCTGCGCCAACGAAAGAGTTCAAACATAAAATCTTAGGGAAACGTTCGATATTCCTCCTAACTGCTTCTTTTAATGTGTCAGAGAATCAATATCCATATTTCTTTTTAAATCCTTTCGAATTTTTCTTTTTTTGCAATCGCTCCATTTTGTCCTTTTCTTCCAGATTCTCTTTCATCTTACTATAATATTTTTCCTTATCCAATAACCGGTAAAGGCCGATGGCATACAAACCAAACCCTATCACCAACTCTACTGTTCCATTCTTGATAAGAGGCTGTTGTTTCATTAAATCTATAGCGATTTGTGGTTTAATATAAAAAAATTTAAACCCTCCAATACCAAACAAGAAAATTCCCAACACCAAAAACAACCATGACGATAAAATGTATTTCTTATATTTTTTCTCTACTTTCATTTTCTTTTTTTGAAGGCTCATTTTTATTTTCAATCAATTTTATTTTGCTGCTACATTGCCTCTTTCATAGTGGCAGGTGCTATGTCAGCGGACATAGCACCTGTCACTATGAAGAGCAAGAGGGTCTTCTCTCCGATTATTTAGCGTAGGTCTTAGCATCCTCCAGCGTAATTTTCTTCTCGCTCATGATGACCAATCGTTCTACTACGTTTTTCAGTTCGCGGATATTCCCAGACCATTTCAAGGTTTTGAGGTAGTCAATGGCTTTAGCATCAATTTCTTTTTGGGCGTTGTTGTATTCTGCGGCTATTTCTTTTAGAAAAAAATCTACTAAAACAGGAATGTCTTCCAGACGTTCTTTCAACGGTGGTACATGAATCAAGATCACTCCTATTCTGTGATACAAGTCTTCGCGAAACCTATTTTCCTGAATTTCCAGTTCCAGATTTTTATTGGTAGCGGCGACTATTCTTACGTCCACTTTTATTTCCTTCTCCCCTCCTACCCTCATTATTTTTTGTTCCTGAAGTGCGCGGAGTACTTTGGCCTGGGCAGACAAGCTCATGTCGCCAATCTCATCTAAAAATAAAGTACCGCCGTTTGCTTGTTCAAATTTTCCTATTCTTTGTTTAATAGCAGAAGTGAACGAACCTTTTTCATGTCCAAACAATTCGCTTTCTATTAATTCGCTTGGAATGGCGGCGCAGTTTACTTCGACTAAAGGTGCGTTTGCACGGGCGCTTTTGGAGTGCAGCCATTTCGCTACCAATTCTTTTCCCGAACCATTTGGCCCAGTAATCATGACGCGCGCTTCCGTAGGTGCAACTTTTTCTATCGTCTTTTTAATTTTTTCAATCGCTTCAGACACGCCAAGCATATCTGCCGATTTGGAAATTTTTTTCTTTAAGACTTTTGTTTCTTGTACCAGATCGGATTTATCTAAGGCATTGCGCACAGTAAGCAATAAACGATTCAAATCCGGTGGTTTCTGAATAAAATCGTAGGCTCCTTTTTTCGTACACTCAACAGCCGTCTCAATAGTACCGTGGGCAGACACCATGATGAACTGCGCTTCTTTTTCCATTTCAATGGCTTTCTCCAGTACTACAATACCGTCCATCTTTGGCATGCGAATATCGCAGAGCACGACATCGTAATTATTTTTTTCTAAAAGCATCAGCCCTTCTTCGCCGTCTTTTGCTTCGTCTACTTCGTATTTTTCGTATTCTAATATTTCGCGTAATGTAGCACGGATGCTTTTTTCGTCGTCAATGATGAGTATTTTTGCCATTCGGTAAATCTCTGTTTAGTAGTATGTAAGGGTAAGTTAAAAAATAATTGGAGAAAATAAAAAAAGCAAGCCTGTAAGCCGGGTTCTG
>JANYCO010000710.1 GCA_025360235.1 Cytophagales bacterium | reverse complement strand
AATATTGAGTGTTATAAAATCCATTGATATAAGCACTGTTGGTCACCACTAATGCTTGGTCTCCTATTTTAAATTGCAAAGAAATATTTCCTCCATCCATTGGAAGACTCACTCCGGGAGTAAATCCCCCACTGAATGTTGATAGTACTGACGTTCCTCCACTACTATTAAAATTGTGTCCCGCTGTTGCTGTTTTACTATTTATTCTTTTATTAAATTTAGAAGAGCTATAGTCAACTCCCATGGAAAGACTTGCTCCTGATTGAGAATTAAATCCGACACCAAGACTATATTGTGTTTTACTCTGACTTTCTGCCTGATCAGTGATAGAAAGAGAAGCGTTGATTCCCACCCCTTGTTGTGAATCTAATTTTAAATCCAAACCTATACCTGCTGAAGGGCCTGAACTTCCATTCTTCTGTGATACAGACATGCCTTGATCTATAGAATATCCAACACCTTTATAGGTATTATAATAAATTGAAATTCCTCTGGAAAAACCTAGCCCTACCCCTAAATCCGCACCAACTATTTCTGTGCTCTGGCCAAATCCTAATCCAAAAGTTACATTGGATTTTATATCTTCCATATGATGTATTGGAGCTCCATTGTATTCATCAGGCAAGCCACGCATTTGCCGGTTGATCGATCCTGGATTGAGATTCCATCCAAGTCCGGTCCAGCTTGCCTCCTGATCCATTGATATCCCGGAATTATAATGCAGGTTTAATGGATAACCACCACTTGGTCCTGGCAATTCAAACAAAGGGATGTTATAAGTAAAATCTCCACTGAATAGATCAACCATTTCCGTTGTGCCTACCGGTTCAAAGGATTGTACCTCTGGTTGACTTGGTCCTGAAGTCAAGGCATAGGTAACTGTAGGATATAAAACCTGTGTCATAAGCATCAACACAAGCCATACTGATATTACTTTATATATCTTACTCTTCATATTTATACCTTTAGTCTTCATATTTTCAATCCTGGTATTCTCTTAATGTCTTCTTCTTTTATTCTTGTTTTAATAATTCCCACACCAAGATCATTGGTATCAAGAATTAAAATTTTATCTTTTACTTTATTACTTTTATCTCTTTTAAAACCTAATACAAATGTTCTGGCTCCTGATAAATCATAGTCTCTTTCAAAATGAAATAAAGCACAATCGTAAATACTATCTCCCTCCTGTACCTTAATGTCTTTCTGAAAATCAAAAGAGAAATAATATTGCTTTCTATAAAACTCTTCTTTGGTTTCTATATCTTCTTTCAGAAAATCTTCTCCGGATGTTGTACTAATTCTTACGTCAAAATACTGCAACTCTTCTAACTCTTTTTTTCGCTTTTCTAATCCTTCTTTATCCGACACATCCCCTTTTCTTTCATTCACTATTACAAAATCTATCGGCTTGTATTGGATATCAAAATGGTAATTGCCTATCTCCTTTATTTGATGTAATCCATTAGCTTTGTCCTTTACCCATTTGGCATACTCTATAGAAGGAACAGATTTTTCATTACAACCAAATAGAAATAATAAAATACACCACTGAATTAAATTTCTTATCATTATTATTCTCCTGAATATCTTTTATTAAGGTATGGAATTACATCACTACTTATTTCCTGCGTAGAATCTGCATACATAATACTGCCATTACCGTTAGCACCATAAATGAAGCTGTACCCCTTCATTCTTCCATAATCTGTCAAATATGTATTAATCTGTTTCCAAATTCCTTCGTTGTATTTTTCAACTTGTCCCTGGTTTGACGTAACTAATTGTTGATAAACTCTATTATACTTTTCTTTACATCTAACAGTCCTTTCGTCTTTTACTCCATAACGTGATTCTGTTACCTTAACTTCAAGTAGCATGGAATCTAAAATCTGTTTCTGTTCCTGTTCCATTTTGTTAAGTTTCTTTTTGAGCTCTTTAGTCCCGTTGTAGCCTTCAAATACTTTCTGAGTAAGAATATAAGCTATCTTCTGATTACCTTTATCTTTCTTATAAGCCCATAACAATACTCCGGTACAAATTAATATGACAACCACTAATAGTATTCCAAAATTCTTACTCATTCTATTTCATTTATTATTTATAAAGGTAGATATTTAAATCTTAACTGAAATTTTTCTCCTTTACCATTTAAGATTTCTAAAGTGTAATATTTATTTTCTTCTTTTGAATAATCCTTAGCAGAAAATGCAGCAATCGTTGTTAAATTTAATGTGTAAAAATTAGCGCCAGTTTTTGGTGAAGACAAATTAACCGAATTAAAATCATTGATCATGCCGTTCCGTTGATAGTCATATATCTGATAGTTCAGAGATCCAGCGTCAGAATATTTTTCGATGTATTTAAAGTATAATTGATTATTAAGAACATTTAAATAATTTCCGTCAAGTTCTGTTTTAAGTTCAGCATAAGAACTGGCTGGAAGAGGTTGTTTAATTATTACATTGGATTTGATAGGACCGTTAGGACAATTACTACAATTTACTGTAACAGTATATATATCTTCTGCCAAATTTGTAAGACTAGCTCCTGTTCCTACCTGAACGTTGGAAGAGTTTGTCCATACAGTAGTACAACTCCCCAATGCCAGATTACAAGCACAGTTGAAAAAAGATATAGGAACATTGCCAGTATTTGTAAGCGTCCCTCCCGATTGACAAATGGATATTGAGCCTGTTACAGAAGACCCACTAGCCATTACTATATTACTACTTGCTTTCAATACACTACAGTTCGTCGCTTGAGCTGTAGGAGTGCCGGCCAGTATGCCATTGTTGGTAAGCCCTTTTGTACTGAATACTGATCGTTGCACATTGGTAAGAGTACTGCTGTAATCATTAAGGGTATTACCGGTTACTGAGATTGCACCACTATTATTAAAAGCGTTTCTGTTCGTAAAATTACTTCCTACATTGATAGTGCAACTATTTGTAAATGTTGAATTGTAATCATTAACGAGAGTGCCACTTATGTTTAATGTACCTGTATTTGATGTTATATGCTGGTTTGTGAGACTGCCTGAAAGTATATTCATAATGTAATTATTTGTAAGTTGTCCTGTAGAAGGGCTTATAATTACATTACCATTAGTCACATTAAGGGTTCCAAGATTATTTACGTTTATACTATTCGTAAATCCTGAAGGAAAGGTAAGTACTCCATAATTATAGAGTGTGCTTCCTGTAACATTGGGAACTGTTATAGTATTAAGAGTAGCGCTACTTCCTATATATAAGGAACCTCCATTAAATATTACTTTACTGGGTACTGCATTAGTACCACAAAGTAAAACCGTTCCTCCTGTATTAACCTGAATGATTCCGCTATAACCACTTCCTTGTATACATGCCTGCTGACCTGAATTTACAGTCACTGCCTGACTACTGTTATTAGCCGTTACCATTATTTGCGAATTAGTAGAATTGCATCCATAAAGACATCCTAAGGGAATACCATAAGAAGAACAGGAATAAGTCGGTAACTGTCCTCCAGATATCGTTACACTTGCTATTCCATTGTTAGCTCCATTGGCAGTAATATCAGTCTTACTTGTACTTATAGCACATTGCTGTCCATAGGTCAATCCTACAACAAAAAAAACAAAAACTATTGTTAATGGAAAACAGGTAACACTTCTAATCATCGTATATGACTTTAAATACAATTACAATCAATATTACTCAACCCAAATATTGGTATAAGATTTTTATTTAATAATGATTTACATTAACCACGTAATTATTATTACGGGACTCAAAGCTGGGTAGCACGTATAATATCATCCTTCCTGGATAATCAATATTAGAGCTATAATTATACATTACATCTTTTTAAATTAAATATATTCTGTAAGAGTACCGAAGCTCTTAGGAAGATTAAAAAAATGTTAAAAAGGTTAGGGATCGGTTTAGTTTAACAACTATCACAGTTTCAAACGTACTATTTTATTCTTTAGATGCAAGCTATTCTCCTTGAAAGATATTCACATTTTGTGCATTATAATACCACTTTCTCTTCAATTGTTTAAATATCAATATATTAATATCTTATAAAAAAAATGATTTTGACTAGGTCTACTTGCTCCACGGAAGGGGCTAGCCGAAAATTCTAATATTTTTTTTGTTCCCTTCATTTCAAGTTATTTTAAATCTGATTTGACCTCTATTGAAAATATACATTGTGTTTTTTAAAGGTTCTGATTCTTTTTCTTGCATAACTTTACACTGTCCTTCCCTAAAATAACTATACAAGTTTACTACTTATTACTGATTTTACTATACTTGTATTAATCTAATAACTGAAATTACTATACAAGCGATTTTATTATCACTAGAATAACTATACACGTAAATTTTTATAACTAA
>JANYCO010000586.1 GCA_025360235.1 Cytophagales bacterium | reverse complement strand
TTTCCCCAAACATTTCCGGCTTCATTTCCTGTTACCCCTGTTCCAATATGACAGTTATAAACTTTAACATTATCCGCACGTGTCAATTCAATTCCATATATCGTGCTGCAGGAAAAAATGCTGTTTCTAACAACTATATTATTAAGTTTACCCCAAGTTGTTATTAGAGGACTATTGCTTGCAATGCCTTTAGAACCTGGTGTTCCTGGAGATGAGGTGCCATCGGCATTTACACCTACCCAACAATCTTCGATTAATATATCCTGAACCCCTTCAAGGTAAAGCGCAAAACTACTTACTGAAACAAAACAGATTCCTCTACACGTACTTCCCGAACCGTTGCCGTATTGATTGTTGGTAAAATTGAAAGCATCATTTCCTGATCCGGAAACTGCAATCTTTGGATTACCTGCCGACGAGCCTGGTTGCGAAAAACCGTCGATATATACCGGCCAGTGTGATTGAGTAACATTCTGAACGAGGGTAATGACATAGGAAGAGGCAGGACCATTGATCATTGATGCCGGGATGTTAAATTTTATGGTGTCCATATCCGGATCATAGTCACAACCTGGCACCCAAGGACTAGGACAAGCCACTGATCCTGTGCCTTTATTAGCGGTATACAATGCCCAGCGCAACGTACCAGGTGTACCATCAGCTCCAGGAAAGTCTATGGTAGTTGTTACCACCAAAACATCGTTGGCTACTCCTATATATGGAGCAAGGATAAGAAAGAGTGCGAAGACTATTTTTTGTACAATTGTTATCATAATTCTGATTTTATTTAATTAATGTATTTTTTACACTAATATTATTTATATTTTTACCATTTTATTAATTGTCAATACTTTATAATTTAATTTGGGGAGTTCCTACCTGTTCTTTATTCAAAATAGATTAACAAATTTGCATTTCCAAATTTTTTGAGGAAAAAATTTGTTATAATTATCTATTTATCAGATATTTATGCGATATTTTTAACGGTTACTGACCAATCGTTTAATAATATAACTAATTGATAATTAATACATTAATTTTTTACTTTATAAAAGATGAAACGCTTAGCGAATACTTATAAATAAAGTGAAAATAATTATGCAAATATTTATAATTAAGCAACCATATAATTAGCTATTTTTGTTTGATTATATGACCAGAGACGACCTTTCAAAACAGCTCCAAGAAGAGAATGAAAAACTTAAAAATGATATCAAGTTGCTTCAAATTAGTGAAGAGCGCTACAAACGCTTGTTTGATGCTTCTCCTGATATTATAATCGAAGTAAACACAGATCTTTCTGTTATAATCTGCCATGTTCCCAGTGTTCCTAAAGAGACTCTGGCTAAAATTGCAGGCTCCAACATTTTTGATGTTACACCTGTTGTATTTCACGATCAAATGAGGAATGCTCTTAATAGAATACTCTCTACCGGACAAAAAACGGAATACGAATCTCAGGGAGAGGCTATGGGTGCTTATCGTCATTACAATAATTACCTTTCCCCTATTTTGAATGATAAAGGAATTCTACAAAGCATTTACTTTATAAGCAGAGAAACAACACAGCAGAAAACTGCAGAAAAAATAATTTTTGAAAGTGAGAAGAAACTGAAAGCCCTTTTCGACAGTTCTAAACAATTACATATTTTACTTAGTACTGATGGTCATTGTTTGTGGTTCAACAGAACTGCCGATAATGTGTCAGAAATATTGTTTGGGAAAAAGATGGAAGTAGGCCGGCCAGATCATGAATATATTCCAGAGGTATTTCTTACTTCTTTCAGAGCTTTTTTTGAAAAATGTCTGAAGGGAGAAACCGTAAGTTATGAAAGAGAATATCCTATGAAAAAGGGTGGTGTAAGTAGCCTCGAGCTTACACTTCAACCTGTTTATACTTCTGATGGAAACCTGATAGGCGTCTCTATGATTGCAGTGGATATTACAGAAAGACGGTTGTACGAGGAAAAACTTAAGCGAATAAACAAAGAGCTGGTGCAGCAAAATATGCAACTAAACCAGTATTCTTATATCATTTCACACAACCTGAGAGGCCCGATTGTAACGCTCCTTGGACTTACAGACGTTTTTGAAAAATTCACAAGCGACCCTGCTTTACAAACAGAAGTAATTGGTCATATTAAAAAATCTACGGTACATCTCGATAATATTATCAAGGACCTTAACCTTATTCTTTCCAATGCTGAAGACTCAGAACTTATCAAGGCAACTGTTGATCTTGATGAAGAAATATCCATTGTAAAAGATTTATTGAAAGGGCAAATCGAAGGAGCGCAAGCTTCGATCCATGTTGATTTTAAAGCAGTATCCACTTTGTTTAGCGTAAAAAGTTATATTCAGAGTATTTTGCTTAATCTCATGTCTAATTCTTTAAAATACAAGATGAAAGAATTGCCAGCGATCATCCAAATCAAATCTGAAAAAATTGACGATAAAACAATTTGTATTTCATTTGCAGACAATGGCCTCGGCTTTGATATAGAAAAAAACAAAGACAAACTTTTTGGGTTTTATAAAAGGTTTCACACACATGTGGAAGGCAAAGGGCTTGGGCTTTATCTACTAAAAAATCAAGTGGAAATTTTAGGAGGGAAGGTAACAGTGGAAAGCGAAATTAATAAAGGGACTACGTTTAAGATATTTTTGTCTGTCTAGACTGTGATTCCTGAGTTTTGTAATCTTTTCTGTCCCCACTATTTAATCCGTAATATAAAACCTCCTCCATTGCCACAGGCTTGCAGACTCATACTGTAGGAATCAGCTGGTAAATCTGTAATGTCCATTGTCCCCCTTTGACCTATATTAAAATGGGAGGAGCGACTATATTTGGGAGAATTAAGATTATAACTCGTCTGAGTTCCCCATGATTCCAAATGGAGGATATAGACGCTACAATTGGAAGCACGCACTATTGTGGTATCAAAAGGAGGTGTCTTCGGCATATCAATATCGGATGGAACAATAAGCGAATAAAAACAAGTGTCTTTTTTTTGATAAGACAATTCTTGCTTATTACCAATAGAATCTGTGCAACCATATAGAAAAAATAACCAGGTGATTAAGATGTTAAAAATTCTCATGCGATAAATATACAAAATATCTGATGAAAAAGAGACAAAGGAAAAATGACAATTCAACATTTAAAAAATTTCCTCTGCCTCTTTTATTCCTGTTTTGTGTTACGCGTTTTGTATTTCCTTATTTTACCATAAGTAATTTATTTGCCACAGGAGTTTCGTTCAGAAAATAGCCAACCACATATATCCCTTGTTTATAATTGGCTAGGTTGATTACTTTGTTGAAATTGTTTACGCCTTCATTAGAAATAGTATTCATTACTTTCCCTGACATATCAGAAATCACCACTTTTATATTGGAAGTCTCTTTAAGCTCTATGTCTACGTTCACCTCTAATGAAGCAGGGTTTGGGTACAACGCATTTTGACTTAACAAATAAGAAGCGTTAGAGGTATTAGCCACCGAACTTCCTACATAAATATTACTGATTACAAATCTTGAAGTGGCTGCTGTAGTCGTAGTTTGTGGAATGGTAAAACAAACTTGTTTCACATCATTCTTTGTAGCTCCGCCAACCCATTTGGAAGAAAAATCATACGTCACGGTATGTGGTTGTCCGTCTCCATTGAGGGAGATAGTGGCTCCGCTTAATTTATCGGTATAGTCTGCAGGGTTCCATAGTTGTACTTCAATTGTAATACTTTCATCCGCTCTATAGGTAAACTGGATACTGTTGTTAGAAGCAGAGCTTAGGTCTAATGCATTTCCGGAAGTTCCGCCTCCTGCAGCCGTCCCAGTGTGAAAGCCAAAGCTGGGTTTCTGAATTACACAAGTGCCATAGGTAGCATATACCGAACGAAGACTTCCTCCCCAAAACACGACTCCAGCTATCGGAGAAGTTTGCGCAGAACCATCCTGTACATTTGGGTCCCAACCTCCTAGAGTACAATTTGCAGCACTTATTGGTGTTGAGCAGGAAGCGTCACAAAAGAAGGAGCCTGAATAACCTGCTCCAGGCTGATATGAATACCAGGTCCCTGCATTTGTGGCAGAAGGCACAGCGTTTCCGGTAAATGTAACAGCAGTGGACGTAATGGTAAATTGCGCCTCTGCCATCGTGAAGCAAGTGACAGCAATAAGAGAGAGTAGTAGCTTTTTCATAGGATCTTTTGTTTTGGTGAATTATATACTTAGTGTTATTTATACAAATATATATTACAAGACTTTAGTTACAAAATAAAAAGGCTTAAATTTTCAATACAATAAATTGATAATCAATATATTAAATATAAAATAGCTCGGTTAGAACGCAAATAGAAGAAGCTTTATTCTATTGATTTCAAGCAGGGTAAAAAAATGCCTGAAGTAGTTTAAGACGGCTTAAGCTCAAATTATTGATATAAAAATTCTTTGCAAAATTATATTTATGATAAAGAGCGATAGAAAAATAGCAGGGAATTAGCTGATTCATTCTTCATTACAGAGCTCCGTTGGCTGAAGCTAACGGTAATGGATAAAAAGTCTGAATAGGTTTCATAAGATTAAGCACAAGCAGGATTTTTTGTGAAGATCCAATCTATTGCCGCTCTCTTGAGTGAATGGTGTTAATAATGACAAGAAAATTATTTAGCCACCTCTACTCTTTGAATAAAGACATCCAAACCGTCTGTTACTTTCAAAACATACTGCCCTTCGGAAATATCTTTTGTATCCACTTTAAGAACATCCTGGGATGAAAAGGAGATCTCTCTTACAGTTTTCCCTAAAAGATCAGTCATGGCTATTTTGTAAACTTTATCTGATCTTTCTTTTAGCAAAACGCTAAACTCTGAAGAAGCAGGATTCGGGAATATCTGAACGCTTTGATCGTTTGTAATAGCAGCAGCAACAATACTGCTGTATTCAAAATGACCATTGAAATCAACTTGTTTCAGACGGTAATAATTTGTTCCGGTTTCGGGAGCATTATCCTGAAATGAATAACTAAGAAGACCTGAAAAATTTCCTGCTCCTTTTACTGTTCCAATAAGTTGGAAAGCCGAACCATTTGCAGACCTTTCTATTTCAAAATGATCGTTGTTTAATTCCATAGCAGTAACCCAGCTTACCAAAACCGATTGATTACTCATGGTCTCTGCTTTGAGCGAAACAAGTTCTACTGGTAACGTTAAACAAGTAGCAAACTCAGAAGTATTATTACTGGCATCAGTAGCAGTAACGGTGATACTACCTCCAAAAGCAGAACCCGAAGTATAACTCCACAAACCGGCGCCATCAGCTTTTACCGCTGCCACAAAGGTTTTTCCTTGCGGGTTAGTATTGCAGTTGGAACAGGTAGACATCACATAAATGTGAATACTGTCGTTGGGAGAAGCAGTGCCATTTACAAAAGTAGAAGTGGATGTTCCTGTGTTTACTACTGGAGTGGCTTTGTCGGCGTTTCCTCTGTCTGGGATTGAAGCGGCTAATTTATTTAGAGAAATTCCCTTCATCACATTACAGTAAATAGAATTGTATCGTATATAATTCCCGAATTCGTCATTATTCGATACTGTTCCTCCTGCACCCAATTCAACTATTGGAAGGGCGTCGCCAACATTTACACCATGACCCAGATTGTAGGCAATCGTATTATATTCTATCTTATTATTGGTAGCAGTCATTCCCAGATTTTCTACTGAAATATTAATTCCTTCAGCAAAATTTGGCATTGCCGCTAATGTAAGTCCCAGCCCAATAAGATTTCCTCTTACTATGGCGTTACTTGCATTGGCTAATAATAAGCCACAACCAACAGCAGTGTTTCTTGAATCTACGATTATGTTTCCCTCGTTGTTGCTCGTTCCCCCAATTATTAAATTATTGCTTTTGGCAACAAAACCGATTACGCCATTCCCAAAAAAAGCTGTACCATTAATATCACTACCAATAATATTTCCTTTGATAATAGAATTGTCAGCACCTGGATCCAAGTTAATTCCATGAATTCCACTGTTTGAAATAATATTTCCTTCTGTAAGTCTGTTTCCTCCTATCACAATTCCTCCTGTAGAACCCTGCACCTGGATTCCATGAACACTGTTACCAATAGCAGATAACCCATC
>JANYCO010000555.1 GCA_025360235.1 Cytophagales bacterium | reverse complement strand
AATATTTATTTACAACTTTTTAGTTTTTAATTCAGAATAAATGATAAAGTTGAAAAATAATGCACTAAATTTCGTTTTAACTGGTTACCTTTTAATGCCTTTTAGAATAAAAAGGTAACCAGTTAAAATTTCTCAATACATTTTTTACCATGAAAACAGCTAAACTAATGAAAACAGCTAAACTAAAATTAATTATTTTATTATTTTATTTTACAAGTTTAAATATTTGTAGTTCTCAAAATTACGGTAATAGTGCCGATGGAGCACTTGTTGTAAACTCTTCAATAATCGTTAACAATACTTCAACCATAATGACCAGCCCAAGTGCAATCACTAAAACAATTGTGGTCAATTCCAGTGCAGGATTTAACGTAGGGGATATTATTCTAATTATTCAAATGACAGGAACTAATGCAGGCTTTTGGGAGAATAAATCAGTAAGCTCCTTAACTGCTACTTCATTGACATTTCTTACTAATACGTCCAAAATTTATGCTACGAGCACTGAGAAAATACAAGTTGTAAAATTACCACAATATAGTAGTGTTACAATAAACAGCGGCGGAGTTATAACATGTAACCCTTGGGACGGATCTACAGGGGGAATTGTGACCTTTATTAATAATGGTGCTTTAACCATTGCTTTAGGTGGTTCAATTAATGTATCCGGAAAAGGATTTACAGGAAGTACTAATGCTCTTGGTGCAAATGGAGGCAATGGTGGAATAGGAGGAGCTGGTGGACCTACTGGAGGAAATGGTGGCTCTAATGGACTATTAGCAAATGGTATTGGAGGAGGGGGAAATGGTGGAGCAAAAGGAGCCTCAGGAAGTACAGGAGGAGTTGCAACTGCAAATACAAATCCCGGAAATGGTGTTCCTTCTAGTAATGTATCAACCCTTGGAACCAAAATGATAATGGGTAGTGGTGGAAAAGGTGGAAATGGAGGAAACGGCGGCGCAGGAAGTGGAAGTGGCGGTGGAGGCGCAGATGGTAGTTTTAGTGGAGACAATGGTGAAAATGGAACAAATGGCGGTAGTGGTGGTAATGGTGGTATTGGAGGTAATGGTGGTGGGATAATATTTTTTATATCAAAAAGTGTTGTTTTACCTTCCTCTGGGGTTCAATTTTATCTCAACGGAACTCCTGGTATTGCAGCAACAAATGGAACTTCAGGAGGAAAAGGAGGAAATGGAGGTTTAGGAGGTGGAGATTGTATAATTGGTGGTGGCGGTGGTGGTGGTAATGGTGCAAATGGTGGAAACGGCGGAAATGGTGGAAACGGCGGAGCTGGTGGAGCTATATATTTTAATTATCAAACAAATAGCCCTAACTGGAATTTATCCCGAATAAGTTATTCGGGAGGAGCCGGAGGAGTTTTTGGATTAGGCGGATCAGGAGGAGCTGCAGGACTTAATGCTGGAACTAAAAATGGCGCAACCTGCCCGGGAGCTAATGGTGGTGCTCCTCAAGTTATGCCCCCAGCTTTTGGTGGTGGTCTATCATTGGCCTGTGATCACACTTCAACACTAGACGTTTTATATAATATGGGCGCTGCCGGAAATTCCTCTGGAGTGAAAACTACAATAGGTAACATAATGATTTATGATAATGGCGTAGATATGATTGTAGTAGAAAAATTAGATGCATTCAGGTCGTCTGTAATTGCCTTTATGGGAACTCCAGTTGTTTATATTACCTACACTATTATTTCTGATCCTTTTGGAGTTACTTCCCCTAGTCTAGCTATCGATGACATTTTCACAAATAGCAATAATGTTACTTATGGTATCTCTCCAACCAATTATCTAACTAATGATTTCCAGAGTTATGATGGAGTATGCTATAATGTTACCAGAGAAATTCCTATTGCAGGACTCAATGGAACAAATGGCTCTAATGGTAGTGCAGGAGGAAATGGCGCCGCCGCTGCCGCTGCAGGTGGGGTAGTACTTCCTATTGATTTCTTCAACTGTGAAATAGTAAATAGTAATAACAAAAATTTACTGGAATGGACTTTTAATTGCACTAAAAAAGGAATCGTAAATTTTAAATTAATGTATTCAACGGAAGGCAGTAGTTTTACTCCTGTAGATTCACTTAAACTATTTTGTGATGAGAATAAAATCTATACACAAAATATTGAATTAAAAAAATCTGTTGGATATTTCAAATTGACATATCAAAATGAGAATGGGGAAGTTGGAGAGAGTGCTATAATTAAATTGCATAATAAACTCAATTTAAAATTATATTGCGATAACCAAACCGAAACTGTTTATATTATTGGAAATAATTTTGATTCAGTTGAGTTGTCAATTTTCAACATAAATGGAATCAAATTTCCTTTGTTAATAAATAAACAAAATGAAATAAGAAGTATAGATATTTCCACATTAGAAAACGGAGTTTATATAATGAAGGCAACTACAAATTCGGACTATCAATATTTGAAATTTATAAAATAAACACATACATTTAGGCTTACTAATATATGGTATAAACCTATATTAGTAAGCCTAAATATTTTTCAAATAAGTGCCACTCATGCAATTTTAATTTTTATCTACTATCTTGCATCCAGAATCCACTATCAAAAAAATGAAATTACTTAAATCCACCTGCGAAATCCCAATCCGATTTAACGAAGCCGACCCAATGGGTATCGTATGGCATGGACATTATATTCAGTATTTTGAAGATGGAAGAGAAGCTTTTGGTAAGGAGCATGGGATAAGTTATAACCAGATTTTTGAACAAGGCTTTACAATTCCATTGGTAACTATTTCCTGCGAATACAAGCGTTCTATTAAATACGGTGACAAAGCAGTAGTAGAGACAGTTTATAACGACACCGATGCAGCAAAAATTGAATTTGAATATAAAGTTTACAGAGCTTCCGATTCACTACTAGCTGCTACAGGAAAGTCAACTCAGGTATTCTTAAATAAAGCTGGCGAACTGCAACTTTTGTTCCCGCAGTTTGTATTGGATTGGAAAAAGAAAAAGGGATTGCTGTAGTTTATGAAGGATATATTTATTGTAGCTGACAACATTATTTCTCCTCTAGGTTTTACCACTGAAGAAAATTATTCTAATATTAAAAATGGCTTAAGTGGAATAAAAAAAATCAACTCCCCTATTCCACCGTACGAACCTCTTTATCTCTCAAAGATCGACGATAAACTTCTTGCAGAAAAATCCATTTCTATCATCAATCCTGACAACTATACAAGAGTAGAAAAATTATTGATCCTTTCTATTTCTGATACTTTAAAACAAACTAAAGTAGATGTAAAAGGAAATGATTTTTTTATGATTATCAGTACTACCAAAGGGAATATTGATTTATTAGAAGAAGAGAACAAAGATAAATTTCCAAAAGATCGTGTTTATCTTTGGAGTCTGGCCAATACACTCCAGGAATATTTTAAAACAATTCACAAACCACTAATCCTCTCCAACGCCTGTATTTCAGGGGTAAATGCGCTGGTATCCGCCAGCAGACTTATACGCTCAGGTGCATATAAACATGTACTGGTCGCAGGCGTGGATATTGTCAGTCCTTTTGTAGTTTCAGGATTTCAATCTTTCAAGGCTATTTCTTCTGAACCTTGCAAACCTTTTGACAAAAACAGAGATGGCATCAATCTAGGAGAAGGTTGCGGTACTTTACTGCTTAGTTCTGATGCCTCATTAGTAAAGAATAAAATAAAACTATTAGGAGGAGCTGTTAGCAACGATGCCAATCATATTTCAGGTCCGTCCCGCACTGGAGATGGACTGTTATTGGCCATTAACAAAGCTTTAAAAGAGTCGTCTGTATCCTCAGAGGAAATAGACCTTCTGAATGCACATGGTACCGCCACCGTTTACAATGATGAAATGGAATCCAAAGCGTTTAAAACTGTTGGGCTGCAAGATACTACGATGAATGGCTTGAAAGGCTATTACGGACATACACTTGGCGCAGCTGGTACAATTGAAACGATTATTTCCATTCAGTCCACGTTGCATAATGAAGTACTTCCTACCTTGGGCTATAATGAGCATGGCACTCCCGAATCGGTGAATATCAGTACCGTTTTAGTAAAGAAAAATATTCAGTATTTATTAAAAACAGCCTCAGGTTTTGGGGGATGTAATGGCGCTTTGATAATTAGTAAATTTGACAATTATTCATAATTAATAATTTACTACATAAAATACTAAATATGAATAATTTATAAAATATTTCAATTATTGTAATCGCAAATTTAATACTAATTTTTAGGATGCAATCGCAAATTTAATACTAATATTTAGGATACAATCGTAAATTTAATACTAATTTTTAGGATAGAATGGATTAAATACCTACTTTTATGCCTGGTATGGTAAACCGTCTTCTTATAAATCGAATCAAAGAAAGGCTCAACGACAACAAAGCCATTATACTTCTTGGGCCAAGACAAGTAGGTAAAACTACTTTTTTGCATAGTCTGATTGGTGAAGAAAATCTTTCGAAAACACTTTGGCTTAGTGGCGATGAACCGGATATGAGAAATATACTTTCCTCTATTTCCTCTACACAACTAAAACAATTAATAGGCCCTGCTCATACCGTAATCATAGACGAAGCACAACGGATTCCGAATATTGGCGTGACTATAAAGTTGATTACCGATCAGCTTAAGGGAATAAAAGTAATCGCAACAGGTTCATCAGCACTTGAGTTGGCCAATAGTATCAACGAACCGCTTACAGGTAGAAAATGGGAGTTCACGATGTACCCTTTGAGTACAGAAGAACTCAGTCTCCATTATGG
>JANYCO010000538.1 GCA_025360235.1 Cytophagales bacterium | reverse complement strand
AATTCAGATGGTGTCCGGCGAAGCCAAGCCAAAGATGTCTGTTGTATAATAGAAGTCCGGAAGAGAAATCAAAATAGTTTACCGTAGGACTTGAGATTTGATCTTGTGAAAGAGGAGTTATACCGTCTTTATAGATCTGATCTCCGAATAATAATTTGTTAAAATCGATACTTCTCGAAACAATAGAAGCTTGCAAGCCTGGTCGTATTTTCCAGCGTTCATTTATATCAATATGGTAAGCATATTGTACACCAAACTCAACAGATCTTAAATTTCCAACACCTGCAGAATTATAATTGGCGATTACTCCAACACCACTTTTGAATTTTTTTATGTAATGATCGCCTGATACTGCGTAGGTGTTATAAGACTTGGCATAAGTAAGGCCAGTCCACTGGATCCGATTGCTGTTGTTTACTCTTGTCCTTTGTGTAGAACCTGCAAATCCTGGGTTGAGGTATAATGGTGCGGCATAGAATTGAGTAAACTGAAAGTCCTGAGCAAATACACCCGAACTCATAACCACAAAAAAGACTATTGTATATACTATTATTGGTGTTCGCATTATTTAATTTTTTTCTCCTGCACTATTGGATCTTTATCTATGCAAGAGTGTTACATCGCCGATGATTTCTGTATTGTCTCCATTATTCCTTTTTGCTTTCACTTTATATACATATACATCTTCCTGACAAAGGTTTCCTTTGTAATAGCCGTCCCATCCTATGTTTACATCGGTACTTTCAAAGATTAATTCTCCCCATTTATTAAATATCTGAATTCTGTAAGAAACCAAGCCTGATTGGTACCCTGGAGCAAATACATCATTTACACCTGAGCCTGCAGTGTTTCCATTTGAACCATCAGTGGAAGGGGTAAAGGCGTTTGGCATTTTGATTATTCCACCGTCAATCACATTTACTATGGCAGGTATAGTTTTAGTAGCGGTACAACCGTATTGTGTAGTAGCGATAAGTTTAACATCGTAATTGCCCGCTTTAGTGTAGGTATGGGTTGGAGTTGGAGAAGAAGATTTTTGACCGTCTCCAAAATCCCATGAGTAAGTATTTCCATCTACAGGTTTTGTATTGTTGACAAAAAGAACCTCAGCGTTTGGTATATATACCAGGCTTGGTCTTGCTTCAAAATAAATATCGGGATTGGGGTATACAATTACACTATCAACGATGGTGAGATAATCTACTTGTCCTCCCGGGCTCACCGCTTTGAGGGTGATGTTGAATGTTTTTGGAATGTAACTTGTATTCACATATGTATGATTAATTGGTGCTTTATTGTCTGTCTTTATTGGAGGAGAGCCATCCCCGAAGTCCCAGGTAAAATCATGTGAATTGTAAGAATCGTTGTAGAAGGTGATTGGTACAGATTGGCATCCCTTTCCTGATCCGTGGAATTTGGCCTGCGGTTTGGCTTCTCTTACAGTAATATTTTCAAAGGTAGAATCTTTACATCCATGATTGCTGGTGGCAAAGAGTATGGCGTTATAGTCACCAGTAATCATGTATTTATGGTAACCAGGATTTTTTCCTGAGGAGATACCTCCGTCTCCAAAACGCCAATCGTATTTGGCCCAGTTTCCTAAAGTAGTATTCGTAAATAAAATAGAATCTTCCGGTATTATAATAAGAGGCGTAGCGACGAATTGAGGTATTGGACGTGGATACACGGTAACGGTTACGGCTGAAGTATCAGGACAACCTCTGTTAGTTGATACCGCAAGTTTAACAGTGAAAGTAGTATCGTTTATGCCCGTATTGTAGAAAATATGATCAGGACTTACTCTTGGATCTATGAAGCTTCCGTCACCAAATTGCCAGGAATTTATAAAGTTGTTGTTGGAAAGATTTGTAAACGTAGTAGTAAAAGGCGTACAACCTGCTAAGCTCCCCGGTACGAAAATGGATTTTGACTGAGGCCATATTGTAATCAGCTGCCTGCTCGTATCCCGGCAACCGAAGGTGTTGTTCACATATAAGTTGGCACTATAACTGATGTCGCTGTTGGAAGCGTTGATATATTTATGGAATACTGGATTTGCCAACCCACTGCTGTCGTTGTCGCCATACACCCATAAATTATTGGTAGCACCAACGGAAGTATTTGTAAAACCTACTTTCAGTGGACTACATCCAGGAGTATTTGTGGAGGTAAATCGTGATAGTGGTTTTGGGTAGACGACAACTTTTTTATAGGCAGTATCTTTACAATTTTCTGCCGAAGTAGCAATCAATTTTACATCGTCTATTCTTTGCGTTAGAGAAGGTGCATCGTTAAAAAAGGTATAGGCAGGGTTGGTAGCAGAGGCGGTTCCTGCAGCACCAAACATCCAGCTGAAGGAAACTGCAGATTTAGAATTGTTAGTGAAACTTACTTTGTAAGGAGAGCAACCTATTGTATCAGTTGAAATAAAATCAGCTACTACTTTAGGGTATACTTTTACCGTTTTGGTAATACTGTCTTTACACTGATGACTATTTTCAGAAAATAATTTTACGTTATAGAGCTGATCAAAGTCAGAAGAAATATTTGTATAAATATGAGGGATTGATGCGCTGCTACTCACCAATTGTGTGCCGTCTCCCCATTTCCATGTATTGGAAGTAATGGAGCCAGCGGGCTGTGTGGTGTTTTGATACGTAACTTTAAGTGGGGTACAACCTTCGGATTTATCCAGAAGGAAATTCACTTTAGGTTTCGGATGTACTACAATTGTTTTATACAAAGTATCAGCGCAGGAAAATATGGATTGCGCTATAAGACGAATGGTGAATGTCTTGTCAGTATTGGTATTGGCAACATCAAAGTTGTAATAAGTTCTGGAAGGGATAGTGTCGGTAGAAGAAGTACCATCTCCGAAATCCCAGGTATAATTGGTAGACCCGATAGAGAAATTTTGGAAACCAACATTCATCGGAGAACATCCAATTGTATCGGTAGGTTTGAAACTTGCGTCGATATATGGATACACATTTATAGTGCCTGTAGTATCATCAACACAGCCACGTGCACTCATAACTGTTAAGGTGTAATTGTATTGTTTGGTAGAACTACTTACATTGGAATAGTCATGGGAAAGATTGATCGCGTTGGTATTGTCTGTGGCCCCATCGCCATAGGTCCAAAGACTGGATACAAAACCTCCTGAAGAAATATTTCTGAACCTGGCTGGATATGGGTTACAACCAAATACATCTAAATTTAAAATTAAATAATCGGCAAAAGGTTTTGAGTAAACCGTAATCGGATGCGTCACGGAATCTTTACATCCATAAATAGAAGTCGTAACAAGCTTTACTGATTTTACAATATCAGCCCCTGAATTATTGGAGAAGGTGTGTTGTACGTCTTGAATACTAGAGAAGGTGCCATCGTTAAAACTCCAATTGTTTTGAGCTATTGTTATCAATGGGTTGGTGAGGTTTAGCAAATTGACCGTTAGCGGAGAACAGCCCGCCGTACTGCTTGGATTAAAAGCAGCAGTTACTTCAGGGTGTACTCTTATTTTTTGATAAGCAGTATCTTTACATCCGAGAACAGTTTCTCCTATTACAGAGGCAAA
>JANYCO010000526.1 GCA_025360235.1 Cytophagales bacterium | reverse complement strand
TGAATAAGCAGAAAATATTTATTCTTAGAAATTTTATTGGGAAATATGAAAGCTATAGATTGTATAAAGACGATGTTGATGACATGATTGAAAAAGCGGAATTATTATTTGAGGATTATAATTCAATGATTGCAGTGATTCTTCATGAACCATATTTATTGACCGTGATAAATAGAATCGATATATCAAACAATGCAATTGAAAATCTAAAAAATTATCTGAAGCAGATTTTTAATGGAATAACTGAAACGTTGTGGGACAAAACATCTTTATTAAAAATATATTCCTTTTTGGACCGCTATGAATTCTGTACTGTAGACTTTTTAAATTTGGTTTTAAATTATGTTCAGGATGAAAAAATACCAATTAATTATCTTACTTACTTTTTATATAAAAATTTTATAGACCGCGAGAGTATTCATCAGGATAGAATCGATAGGGCGTTTAGAACATTAATCTATATTTCTGTAAGAGAACTTTTTAAAGCTTCCCCAATTCGGTCCTACCAATATCAGAGCTTTCGTCAACTTTTTAACATTTTGGAAATAACACCCGACCCAGAAGAAATAATATTTTCTTTAGCAAGTATTAAAGTGTGCGAGATCTTCAAAAATGAAGAAACAGAAAATGGCCATGAATGTTTAGATAGTCATATTGAGAATTTAATTAATGAAGTTGATAAATCTGATAAAAGGAACGCTGATTTGCATGAGTGGTCAGATAACATCCATCCGAAAATAACCGAGATTCTTAAGTATATGATGGCATTTAAAGACTTTCTCGCCACATTTAAACCTGGAATTTTTAAAAAAATTTTTACTGAAAGGGATGAAGACTCTCTTATAAAAGTGAGGAATGAACTTGATGAATATTTTTCCGACAATCAGAAATTTCTTGAATCAAACAGTATATATCTAATCAGGAAACTTGAATTTATAAAAGTAGATATTATGTCTGTTGAATCTGATGTTTTCAGATTTTTCTTTGACTTTATGTGTAACTTTAAAGCAATATGGGTTGAGCAGTTAAATGAGTTTATTGAAAAAAGGAATACTAATAATGTATCATTTGTGTGTGACCTATTGATGGGAGAGGAAATTGCGATCCCTTTTTTTATTGTAGGAATTCATAAGAGTATGCTTAAAAATGTATACAGCCTCTTCTTTGATAACATTAAGAAACACGTTTTAAAAAATAAGATCATAAAATATTATTTTCTATGCGAAAATAATTATATAAGACTTTGCGTTGAACAAAATCAGGCCTTTGATAGGAATACTCCAGGAGGATATGGAATAAAACGGATAAGTGATATTTTATCTTTTTACGAAGGTAAATTTGAAGTAATCACCGACGAAAATAATGCTGAATTTACCAGGTTTGAAATTTCTTTACCGATATTAAATAATAAATATGGAAAGATTTCTTCATATCATAATTGATGAAAAAGAAAACTTCAAGAATACTATCACGACTAGGCTAGAAGGAAAGTATCCAATTTTATGCTGGGGAACCGAGCACTATAAGCAAATTCTCTCACAACTTCATCCTGATCAACTAGTCTGTACCTGGATACATATTCGTCAATATGGTTCCGACAGTGAAGAATTAGTTGTAGATGATCGTTTATTGGGACTGGAATGGGCCGAAGTACTTGAGAGGGAGTTCTCATCTCTTAAGATTTATTTTGTTACTTCTGGAAAAGCTGAAAGAGTTGCTCATATTACTAATGGTCGCACTTTTTTATACAGAAGCATTAATGATGCTGTAAAAACAGGGGCAGTGCAATTACAGAAAGTAAGTGGTATTTTATCTAGCGTAATATTATTCGATCAAAGTGCTGTTACCCATTCAGAAGATAATAAAATATCGGCTAATGGAACTTTGAGCAATAAAAAAAATAAAATATTTATTGGGCACGGACGGAGTAAACTTTGGCAAGCTATTCAACTTTTTTTGGATAACGATTTAGAATTGGAAACTGTGTATTTTGAGAAAGAATCCAGAACAGGCGATTCAATAATAAGAATTCTTGATGAATTTTTAAATGAAACAGTATTTGCAATCTTAATATTTACAGCTGAAGACGAGTTAGCTGATGGTAAATTTATTGCACGTCAAAATGTGATTCATGAAGCTGGATTATTTCAGGGCAAATTAGGATTTGATAAGGTCATTATTTTAAAAGAAAATATATCTGAAGAAATTTCAAATTTAGCAGGGCTACAGTGCATTAATTTTGAAGGCGATAAAATAGAAACGACTTTTAATGAAATAAGGCGCAACCTTAAAAAAAATCGCATTATTTCTTAATTTTTTTTAACAAGCAATTTTCATTAGTACATTTAGCAAAGGCATCTAATTTAAAAAAACCCTTTTCTGTTATACTCCCAGACCACAGAATTTATAGAATGTAAGGCAGAGAAATTTGCTTTACCATCATATTCCGGGGATAACTATGATTACGCTATATTTTGTTTGGTATAATTACTTACACCAATAGCAAAGCAGTCAGAGCTTATTGTTAAAGATGTTCCGATATCGTCCCACAAGGCCAGCACTTGCTACAAATAGTAATTTTATAAATTCACTTCAAAAAGCCTTTGAAATATAAGGCTTTTTGAATGTCTAATAATTGTTAGATGTGATAAAAAAGAAGGAACCAGAACAGGACTCGAACTTTAGTAGAAATAGTGTCTGAAAAAATAAAAAAGATCCCCTAAATAATATCAGGAGATCTTTTAGTAAACCTTCGTGCTCATTAAAGAAAAAACAATCGTGTCAGGAGGAAGAATGGTTGGAAGTTGATTTGGATAGTTACCTTTCCAGTTACTGTAATTGTGTAACAGAAGTGTATTAAACTCTGCGACAGAAGCTTGCTTGCCGGTCGTGAGATAGTCCCAAT
Source organism: Cytophagales bacterium (assembly GCA_025360235.1). Classification (GTDB taxonomy): domain Bacteria; phylum Bacteroidota; class Bacteroidia; order Cytophagales; family Cytophagaceae; genus JANYCO01. The sequence continues at coordinate 1,482 of JANYCO010000526.1, read as the reverse complement.
AGCTTAAGAAATCAGTGTCTAAATATATTTGATATTTCTCATCAAGTATAGCTACTATTTCTGGGCCTAAAGCTATTTCCATTAGTCCCTTACCAATACTGTACGCTTCAACTTCATACTCATAAAATGATTTTCTGAAATCAGTAGATAAGCGAAGTGGTTTCGGTTCTGCTACTTTTTCGACAAGATATTGATAGTTTTCATAATGTGAAAACTGTACCATGTGACCAAAGAGGTGAGCGATGACAAATAGAATTTCTGCCTCTCCTCGGGATTGTTTATTTATCAATATATTTCGGTTTACCAATTCTGCGATTTCGATTCCGTCAATGACAGCATCATTGATGATAACCTGTACTCCATACTTGCTATGCAGAAAGTTGCTGAGTTTTTCCAAATTGGTTTCCATAGTATGTGTTTTGAGTTTAAAAACACTATAACATACTTTATTGAAAAATCAAATTTTAGAAATTCAGGATTGATCTATAAAATAGATTTATGACCTCTTCTGCCAAAGAGCAATATTTACAGTATCTCAATTCCGAAAATGAAAGAGTTTCCTCAAGAAACGAAGAAGCATTTACACAGCTTCTGGAAGCACACCAGGCTCTTGATGTAAAAACATCTCAGGATACAACAGATCAGGGCTAACCCGATACATCTGTGAGAGTTTGCCGAGATTACTAAGACTCGGCACCGATAGTCCTTTTTCCCAACGAGACAATCTACCTTCACATTGCATGTTAAGTTTTTGTGATACCTGTTCTTGTGTTAACCCACTTCGTAACCGATATTCTTTTAAGGTGTTATTTGGATATTTTACGTTTGTATTTCTCATAGAATAAATGATAGAAAATAATAAGATGACTTATAAGGGAGGGAAATTTGTCTATTAGACAAATTCAGTGGATAACTCCCTTATCCTGTTTCTCGTAATAACCTATAATCCTGCATTTCTATGATTGAACAATCAGAACTTATGAGAAGTGCACTTCGGATAGCGTCTATCAGTGTCAGCTTTGCAAATAAATTGGCATTTTTAGGCGTTTTAGCCAGTAAGTCAAATGGGCTTTTGAATTGGTAACTAAGGACTTTTTGGTTTTCAATATGGATGTTCGAAAGTAAACTAATTAGTACATTTCTTTTTCCTTCCTCAGAACCTGTAGAATACAATTCTGCGGCTTTATTACCGTTTAAAAACACACTTTTAATCTGTTCGAAAGTAATTGCTGATTTTCCATTTTTTCCTTCGATTTGCCGTATCTGTTGGTTCAGTTCTAATCGCTTATATTCTATTTCTTTCATTTTTGCGGTATAGACCTCTTCCCGTATAATCTTAGAGCTAAACCCATCAACCAGCATAGACTCTTTGTCTAACAGCATATTTACCTCAATGGTGAGCTTCTCCAATATGGATTGCATAGTATTGCCTTGCGCCTGATTTTTCTGTGCATAAGCCTGACTTGCTAACTCTATATCGGT
>JANYCO010000497.1 GCA_025360235.1 Cytophagales bacterium | reverse complement strand
CTTCTTTTTCCTCTTTTATAATCCTGATCTTATCGCCAAGGGCATATGACAATATCAATACTTCCAATACAAACCCAAAATTGAATATATAAAGGGTGTAAAGATTGCTTGGCAAGATGTCGTATATCCGAAGCACAAATACAAGGAACCCTGAAAGGATAATTGAAAAACCGATCAGGAAAAAACGGGCGGGTTTGTAATTTTTCTTGAAAAATAATTCTATTGCCAAATAATAAATTATTGCAAAAGGCATAATGAAAAGAATTGCCTTAATCTGAATCGGAAACAGATAGGAGAATGCAATCGAAATAAGAATATTTAGTGCTACAAGACTATAAATCCAATAGGTAATCTTCCTGTAATTTGTTCTGAGTTCTAAAAATTCTATCGCATAAAAAGTAAAGGCAAGCACCAAAAGATTCGGAGCGTTCTCAAACATCACATAATTAAAGAAGGTAGTATTGGGCCAAAAAATTTGAAAGCCTGACAGATCCTCGCTAAACGTATATATACAGCAGCTAATCACATAAAATACATAAAATAAATAAACCCGCTCACGGGTAAAGGCATAGATAAGCAGATTGTACATGGCCATTATAAAAAGTATTCCGTAAAAAATTCCAAGAAAATAATACTCATGGGTAAAATAAGAAAATAAATATTTTGTACTTCTTAAGCTCGCCCAGAAACTACTGTAATACCTCGATTTTACTTTTACATAATAGGTATAGGTTTGTCCTTTCGGAATCGAAAGATCAAATAAAAGATTTTTATGATCGAATGGTCTTCTGCTTACAGGCTCGCCAAGGCCTACTGGAGGATACGTACGAATCTTCAAATCGGGAGTAATCTGATACAACTGAAGAAAAGAATTGTGCCCGTCTGGGAATTCTAACATCCAGGTTAGACCGTAGGGATCTTCGTTGCGGATATTGAATCTGATCCAGAAGGTGGTATTTGTTTTGGAAAGATTTAAGGTGGAAACATTTTTTAGATTTTCCCATCCTTTCGCTTTTTGAATTGAAGCAATATTATACTTATCGTCCTTATCTTCCAGCATTTCGCAATAATTGCCGAAGAGATAATTGTCTCCTTCCATGACCACCATCAATGTATCTGTGGCAAAGGCGCTCAGACTTGTAAAAAATAACAGGGCAATAATTAATGACTTTCTCAATCTCGTCTTTGAAATAATATTTAATATATATAAAGATATTGAAATGGCAGATTTTTTTGTTTGAGAGAATTAGTTAAAAGGGCTTTATACACTTTGCGACCTATGAACACTATCTGACTTTATAAAGTGGTTCTACATGCTCATTTTCAGTATTCTAAAGTTGTTATTTAAAGCAGATTTAAACCTGCTTTATTGACTTTATTTTATTAATATTATAAAAAATATAACTAAGACTCGATTTACTTATGAGGTTAATTCGTACACTTAACTACAGATGAAACTAACTATACATTTTATGCTTTTGAGAACGCTTATCCTTATATTGGTAGTATCAACCAATATAATGGCGCAGAATACTCCTGCCAGAAAATACGTCTACACTGATAAATGGGTAATGGGGAACCCCTCTGGTTATTTTGGTGCTGCTAATGGCTCTAGCTTGAAAATTATTCATAATTATGATGTAGCTCCCTTATCAGGAAAAAAATGTGTTCGTATAAAAACAAGTGGTAAAGAAGCATGGGCAGGATTTCTGACACTCAATTCAGGAAAATGGAAAATGGAACTTAACAACGACAAATCTCAACTGGCCGATCTTTCGAATTATGATAAACTTATTGTTTTCATCAAAGCAAATAAGCCTACCAGCGTAACACTTAGCTTCGGTGAAAATAGTGAAGCGCATACAGCACTCAGCAAAGTAGCGGTTACAAAGGAGTGGACAAAAGTGTCAATACCTCTCACCAATATGGACTTATCCGCTATCAATGGTCTTTTTGGTATTACACTTACAGGAGCTGATACTGTTTATCTGGATGAAATATATTTCGAAGCAAAACCAGGTGTGAAAATAGACGACAAAAAAAGTATTGTTACAACTACTACTGTTCTAAAACCAATAAAAGTATCGGTACAAAAAAGATCGGAAGATAATTTTGTTTTACTCCGTGATAATAAACCTTATTATGTAAAAGGTGCCGGCGGACATCAATACATGGACCGGATAAAAAGATACGGAGGCAATTCCCTGCGCACCTGGAGCCACGATAACGCAAAAGCGTTACTTGACAGTGCACAAAAAAACGGACTCACTATAATGATGGGACTCTGGCTACAACACGAACGTCACGGCTTTGACTACAACGACAAGGAAGCGGTATATTATCAGCTGCAGGGTTTTAAAGATGTGATCCTGGAACTAAAAGATCATCCTGCATTACTCGCCTGGGGTATAGGGAATGAAGTGGATCTTTTTTATACCAATACTAATGTCTGGTATGCAGTGCAAGATATTGCAAAAATGATTCACCAACTAGATCCAAATCACCCTACTACTACGATCACCGCAGGACTTGATCCTGAAGAGATCAGACTTATCAATGAACGTTGTCCTGACATTGATTTTATGAGCATCAATACTTATGGAGACCTTGGGAATGTAGTACCTGTTGGGATTCGAAAAGCCGGCTGGAAGGGCGGTTATATGATTACAGAATGGGGACCAACTGGCCATTGGGAAATTGCGAATACTGACTTTAAAATTCCCATCGAACAAAACAGTCATGAGAAGTCCGTTGTATACAAAGAACGTTATGCAATAATCGCATCGGATTCCTCAAAGTGTATGGGCTCTTATGTATTCTTATGGGGAGATAAACAGGAAACTACTCCCACCTGGTATTCTATGTTCCTGTCAGATGGATCGGAAAGTGAAATTATTGATGCCATGCAATACAGCTGGTCGCATACATTACCTGCCAACAAAGCACCCGAGATAACAGCATTTACAATCAACGGAAAAGTTGCACTCGACAACATCCATCTTACTCCGGGAAATATAAACAGCGCAAATGCAATTTTCGTAGACCCTGAAAAAAAGAAACTAACGTATAGGTGGGTTTTCATGCCAGAAAGCACAGATAAAAAAGCAGGGGGTGATGCAGAAAAAGTGCCGGAAGCAATTACCGATCTGATCACCATAAATAAAGATTCTGTTATCTCCTTTAAAACTCCTAATAAATCCGGGGCCTACCGCCTATTTGTCTATGCCTATGATGATGATAAGAATGTAGCTTTTGGCAACATTCCATTTTATGTGCAAGATGTGAAATAGTGATAGAGTAGTAGATTAGAATTAAAATTTCGCAAGTTTAACTTTTTATTAGTAGTATTAATACTTGCATTTATTCAATTCTAATCCAATACTATATGGGCTGTCCTCCAGATCCGGTAGAAGCCTCGCTTTGGCGGGGAAATGATAACAGCAAAGCGTTAAAAGAAAAAGCGGTGGTGTTGATCCCACAATCAAAAGCAGCGGCGAAATTTTTGGCAGAATTATGTATTGCTTATCCAGAGGCGGTCCCTGCTTTAATAAATAGTAAAGCAAAAGCACTGAATATAGACACTAGCCATTTTAGTCCTTCCCATTTAGGTAAAACATTTAACTGGGATAATTTTCCGGAAAGCTATAGCGGCTACCCTGATATGTCTGTCATGAACGCTCATCTCGACGATTCTGAGAAGTATGTCAAAAAAATAGAAATCACCCTCTGTATTATAAGAGACTTGTTGCTAAAAACAGTCGGTTTGATTGGAGAGAACAACCTTTCAGAAACCGAGCGAAAAAAATATTCCGAAGAAAAAAATTTCCACCTGATTCATCGGCGTGAAGACAAAGAGATAAAACTTAAAACACTCGAAACAGATATCTCTACTTGTCAATTTGTAATGACTACAAAAGAGTATAATTACACAGAAGAAGAACGTAAGCAATACTCTGATAAACTTAAACTACTTGAACCAGAACTCAAACGTATTCAGGCATTGAGTAACGATGAGCTTTTAAACAACCGCGAACTTTTCTAGACACATCAATAAAATCACAGACCATAAAAAAAGTCTTTCCACTTTGATTCAAATGGAAAGACTTTTAAAATCTAAACTATTTTTTTATTCGATCAATATGTCTTTGATATCTACTATCGTAACATCACCACTATTTGCAACCCCATCTATTACAATATTTAGAGGAGCAACGAAAGTGGCTGGTGGTGGTTTTAAGAATGTAATGGTAATTTTTTCCCAAACAGGTGTTACAGGAACTGCAAGTTTATACAATTCAACTTTACCATATTGGGCATCTGCAAAAGCATTAAACGTTACATTGGCAGAATAATCTGACTTTACATAAAACGTTATTTTTGTAGCTTTAGACGCTACTTTAAAAGCACCGCTCCAGTTGTTATTATTAAGAAAACTTGCACCCCAGCCCCAGCCTCCGCTGCTTGTATATACAATTCTTAATCCTTCATTCACATATTTTGGTGTCTCTCCAATACTATCAAATGTTAAGGTAGTATTAACGTCTCCCGGAACATAATACCCAGATGGGATAAAGCCTGCCATTATTCTGTATGGCAACTTGCATATACTATCAGCATTGCACAAAGTAGAAGATTCTGTTTTAGTTGTAGGAGTTACCGGATCTGATGGAGCAGGAGTATCGTCCTTTTTCGAACAGGATGTAATCAGAACAAATGCAACGATTACCATTGTGCTTATTACACTAGGTATAATCAAATTTCTATTTTTCATATATAGTTAGTTTATTATTTAAATACTTATATTAAAGAACGTAAAAATTAAATATAACCGTGACTATACACTTAAAAAAGAAACTTTAGTAATGGATTTCGGCTTCTTAAAATAGATGGATTTTTCGTTTAGAGCGCAATTAAAAAATGGGTTAATATAGCTTAAACGTAATTTTTAGAAATTTATGGCATTTAACTAGCCATTGAAAAAATTTGACTCCAAATCCCCATGGCTGAAGTCCATGAATGAGATGATAACATAATTTGTAGTGTAGAACTTAACCTAAGCTTTCTTGTTATACCTCATCATTCACAAAAATCTATCACCAACTGCTCGGGATAAATTTAACCGATTCCAATTTCCCTTTATCAAAATAAAAATGAAATTTTTGTTTTTTTACTTCACCAGACAAAGATTTTTCTTCACTATCCGTAAATGAAAATCCACTTTTACTTACTGGCTTACTCTTTTCAAACATTATTAGATCCACCTCCCATGCTTTAGTATAGAGAATTGATTTTTCACATTTATAATGAAATCTTAAAATAATATGTGCGTTGTACTTTTTATAATAAATATCAAACTCTGTAACGCATGGCCTAATTGGTTTTCCCGCATAAGGCTGAACCCAATGTCTGCTTCTCTTAAAGGTTTTCTTAATTTTATCAGGATTGCCCCACAAACGAATAAGTGTATTTAATTTTAGCTTATTGTCTATACTGTCCAATTCATTTAATTGTAAATCCTCAAAATAAACAACCTTACTAGTATCTTGTGAGAATACATAATATGGTATTAATAAAGAAAGGCAAAGAAATAATCTCATAACTACTTTTAGTCCTGATAATCTGAGGAATCTTATTTAAATCGTTGTCCAGATAATTGTTCCCATTCAAGTTAATAAATTTTATTACGAATTTAACTTTTAAACCCTAACTTTATCCTATTAAAAAACTACTCCCTTGACAAACGGACAAATAATAGACATACTGGAAACCACGGCTTCGCTCATGGAGCTGCACGATGAAAACGCCTTTAAAGTGAGGGCTATTCAAAATGCTGTTTTCAATCTCGACAAGGTAAGTGAGCCGCTCGGAGAAATGAGCCTTGAAGCAATAGAAAAATTAAACGGTATTGGGAAAGGC
>JANYCO010000491.1 GCA_025360235.1 Cytophagales bacterium | reverse complement strand
TTATTCAATTTTTATTCAAATATTACCCATTAAATTCGATTCAGCTTAAATTTTTCAGCTTTGTACTTCTTTCAATTGTACAAAAGAATCTGAAATATATTTTATCCCAAGCTTATTTAGGATATTTTTTAAAATTTTAGAACTAGTTTCAGATTTAATACAGATTTGTATATTATTTTCACCCTCCTATTATGAAGATATTAGTAATTGAAGACGAAGAAGAACTATTGAATTCTATTTCCAACTATTTACAGGAGGAACAGTTTCAGTGTGAATATGCTTTAGATTTGAAGAATGCAAGATTTCGCCTAAACAGAGAAAACTTTGATTGCTTCATTGTAGATATAGGACTCCCCGATGGATCAGGACTGGAGTTTGTAAAAGAAATAAAAAAGCAACAACCTGAATCTTTTATTATTATTATTTCTGCCAGAAATTCTACAGAAAATAAAGTAGAAGGCCTTAATATTGGAGCTGACGATTACCTCACCAAACCATTTGACTTGTCCGAGCTTAATGCAAGAGTAAATTCTGCGTTAAGGCGCTATAAACCAATTGAAAAATTACAAATAGATTTTAATGAGATAAAAATAAAAACAGACCTCTACCAGGTTTTTGTACATGATGTAGAAATTTCGTTAACGAAAAAAGAATATGATTTGCTTTTGTATTTTATCGCCAATAAAAACAGGGTTATTTCTAAATTGGCTATTGTAGAACATTTATGGGAATACTATCAGGATCCTGCCGAATCATATGATTTTCTATATGCACAAATTAAAAACCTAAGAAAAAAATTAACCCGATCAGGATGTAAGGATTATATACAGAATATCAACCGCATAGGCTATAGATTTAGGGCAAATTGAAACTCGCTACTCAAAAAACGTATTACCTTTTCATAATTTACTTTCCAATTTTTGTATTAGTTGGTATATCCTTTTATTATGTAACCAATTATGCAATTCACGAAGAATACGATAAAATACTTTACCACAAAAAACGTTTTCTATTAAAACAATTATATACTTCTGATAGTATTATTAAATATCAAAATTTTTCGGATAATATGATATTTATAAGTAAATCAAATTCACCCCTTTCATTTTCTGAAAAAATTAATGACACGCTTATTTATGATCAAAGTGAGGGCAAGTATTTAAAATATCGTCAAATTCATTTTACTCAGAAAGTCAGAGAGCATTACTATAATATCTTTTGCAGAAGACTATTAGTTGAAATAGAAAGTCTCCCGGGACCAATGATAGTGCTAACCATTTTTTTATATGGCATTCTCTTTATTGCTTTACTTTTTTTTAATCGCTGGGCAAGCGACAGAGTATGGAAACCTTTCTTTGCTACGCTTAATACATTAAGAAAATATACTTTAAAACAAAATGATTCTATTTTTTTACCCAAAACCAACATAGATGAATTCAATCAACTGAATGTGGCCATTGGAATTATGATGAATAGAATTAAGAATGATTTTTATTTATTAAAGGAGTTTACTGAAAATACATCTCATGAACTTCAAACACCATTAGCGGTTATTAAATCTAAACTAGAACTGTTAATGCAAGCAGACGATCTAACCGATCTGCAATACAAGTATATTAACGCTTCACTGGCATCTGTCCACAAACTTTCTAAATTAAATGATTCTCTGGGCCTTTTAGTTAAAATCGAAAATAGCCAGTTTGATAATTCTGAAAAAATAGAGGTGTGTAAATTAATAGATAGTAAGTTATTTAATTACGAAGATTTAATTCAAATAAAATCTATTCAAGTAATAAAAGAAGAATACCACACACTTGAAATTATGATGAATTCTATATTAGCAGATATATTATTTGAAAATTTAATTAACAATGCCATAAAACATAATATTGCAAATGGTAAAATTATTATAAATGTAAATACTAATGAAATAAACATTTCCAATACCGGAAGTGAGTTAACGGTAGAGCCTTCTTCCTTGTTTCAACGATTTTCTAAATCAAATTCTCAATCCTTCGGTCTTGGGCTTTCTATCGTAAAAGAAATATGTATTCAAAATCATATCGATATATCCTATGGGTATAAAAAACATTCTAATATGCATAGTATAAAAATTCGTTTTCAGATTTAAATATCCAATTTTCAATTGTCATTTTTTTTACTTTTTTTATACCAATTACAGATAAGTGTAATTTCGATCCATTGATTTTCAGAATACTTATGTATTTAGCTCGCCTTTCTCTGCTATAGAAACTTCATCCTAAAACTTAACTCTTTCTGATTTTTACCATAAAAAATCATAAAAATTTCAGCTACAATTCATAAATACTCCCATTTAACAACAGAAACGGGCTGTTTATTTGAATCCTAATAAAGAAAAGTATCATATATAAAGAATAGTATCCTCATTAATTTCAACAAAAAAATTATCATGGAAAGAGTTTTCATATTCATAAGTCTGGGTGTCTTGTTATTTTGCACAAGCTGTGGATCGCATAAAGAAGAAAAAGAAGATGGGACGAAATATATCGTTACCAGTCCGATAAAAAAAGACACCATGGTTACCCGGAATTATGTATGTCAAATCCGCGCTATTCAACATATTGAAGTAAGAGCGCTGGAACAAGGGTATCTGCAGGAAATTTTTGTAGATGAAGGAAAGTTGGTTCAAAAAGGACAGCTCATGTTTAAACTTCTACCCTTGATATACCAGGCAGAACTTCAAAAAGCTCAGGCAGAAGCCAATTTTGCTGAAGTTGACTATCAAAACACCAAAAGGCTTACAGATAGCAATATTGTTTCTATCTATGAATTAGCACTAGCGAAGGCCAAATTTGATAAGGCAAAAGCGGAAGTAAATTTTGCTCAAGCTCATATGGGATTTACAGAGATTAGAGCTCCTTTTACAGGTATTATGGACCGTTTCCATGTAAGGCTTGGAAGTCTTATAAATGAGGGAGATTTGCTTACCACCTTATCAGACAACAGTGAATTGTGGGTTTATTTTAATGTTCCGGAAGCTGAATATCTCAATTATAAAGCCAGCATGAAGGATGCTAAAGAAGATAATTTACTAAAGGTAAATTTATTAATGGCAAACCAACAACCCTATGGATATCCTGGAATGGTTAAAACAATTGAAGCAGATTTTAACAACGAAACAGGAGCTATTGCTTTCAGGGCTACATTTCCTAACCCTGAAAGGCTGTTAAGACATGGTGAAACAGGTAACATACAAGCTACTGTTCCTCTTAAAGATGCATTACTTATACCGCAGAAAGCAACTTTTGAAGTTTTAGATAAAAAATATGTGTATGTGATAGATAAAAACAATGTAGCAAAGACCAGGAAAATCACAGTTGGTGCTGAATTGATGGATTTATTTGCAATCACAGAAGGGTTAGCAGAGACGGACAAGATCCTTCTTGAAGGTTTGAGGATGGTAAAGGATAAGGATACAATAAAGTATGAATTTCAGAATCTTCAGAAGGTAATTCCTCTATTAAAAATACATGCCGAGTAATACAAAGTATTTAAAAAAATAAGAAAATGTTTAGCAGATTTATTCGAAAACCAGTTCTGGCAATTGTAATATCCATTGTAATTGTCTTTGTGGGCATACTGGCTATTAATACACTTCCAAAATCACAATTCCCGGAAATTGCACCACCAATGGTTGTGGTTTATGCCTCATATCCCGGAGCAAGTTCAAAGGTACTTACAGATGCTGTTCTTGTTCCTTTGGAACAAGCGATCAATGGGGTACCTGGTATGAAATATATGTTTTCTACTGCTGCAAGTTCGGGGGAAGCTAACATACAAATTGTATTTAATCTTGGCGAAGATCCCAATGCGGCACTTGTAAACGTGCAAAACCGTATTGAGCAGATGAAGATGAGGCTTCCACCTTTGGTGCAGCTGGAAGGTATAGTAGTGATGCGTTTGCTCCCAAGTATGTTGATGTATGTCAACGTTTACAGTAAAGATACAACCAACGTTGACATGAAGTTCGTTTTCAACTATACTTATGTTAACATGTTGGCAGAACTCCAAAGGATAAACGGTATAGGGCTGGCGAGGATACTGGGAAGTAGGCAATATGCTATGAGGGTATGGTTAAATCCAGATCGTATGCGAGCCTATAACGTTGGTTCGGAAGAAGTCATGGAAGCTATGGACAGACAAAGTATTATTGGTTCTCCTGGTCGATTAGGCAGGGCAGATAGTAAACGATCACAGGCTATTGAATATGTATTATCTTATCCGGGAAGGTATAATGATCCAAAGCAGTTTGAAAATGTAATTATCCGATCAAATCCTAATGGTGAGGTTTTGCGTTTAAAAGATTTAGCAACTGTAGAACTGGGAAGTGAATATTATGACATTTACTCCAATAAAGATCAATACCCTTCAGCGGCAATTATGTTGAATCAGAATTATGGTAGTAATGCTGTTGAGACCATTGCAAGAGTTAAACTAAAACTGGAAGAACTTAAAAAGAATTTTCCTCCTGGAATGGAATACGAAATCAGTTATGATGTATCCAGTTTCCTTGACGCCTCCATTGATGAAGTGATTCATACCTTAAGGGATGCATTTATTCTGGTAGCTATAGTTGTATTCGTATTTCTTGGAGACTGGCGTTCCACTCTTATTCCAACCCTGGCGGTTCCTGTATCACTCATAGGAGCATTTTTTGTAATGCAAGCTTTTGGTCTTACTGTCAATCTGATTACCTTATTTGCACTTGTACTTGCAATCGGTATTGTGG
>JANYCO010000485.1 GCA_025360235.1 Cytophagales bacterium | reverse complement strand
CTGAACGATTTGAAGAACTCGTATTGGCTCTTGAGAACCGTCCGCCGGTGACAAGAACAACCTCGAAAGCTATTAAAACAGTTTCACCAATAGTAAATCTTATAGACCATGATACAAACATTAAACGAAGTCAGTTGGGATATTATGCTCATTGGAATATCCAATTAGATGTTCTTAGTCTAAACAACTCTTCACTTCCTGAGTTTTTTAAACTTCTAATTGACAACAGGATTGTTGATCCCCAAGATAAAACTTTTCTTCCTTTTGTTCTCGGCGATAATTTTAAGAAGAGCCATATTCCTAAAATTATATACGAGATGCCTCTGCAACCCTATATGGGGGTATCTAACTGGGCGGTAACAGATTCTTTAATGATTGAAAAAGAAAGGATAAAATACGAGTTTTCAGAGTATAGAAGTGATATTTTTCTTCTTCAATTATCACACCCTCTATCTTCTGTTTTTTATCTTTTGATGAATTTGAAGAAAATTCATTTACACTTGGGTATTGAGCCTAACATTATGATTACAACAGATTTCAAAGCAACAAATAAATCTCTCTTTTACCCTACTTATTCTCCATTTGACTGTGGTGCATTCCATTTAGGAACTTTTTTAATACCTAATAATACGTTCCATATGGACAGTACCATTAAGAATTTCAATTCAGAAACATTGTATAAATATTTTCAGGATATCTACCATCAATTTCAAAGCGAAAATCCAAATGCAAAATTTCCTTATTTGACGATTAATAAGGAAAACTTCGATCAATTAACTCTAAAATATTTGTGAAAAAGAAGCAATACATAATACTCTTTTTCACTTTCTGCTTTTACGCCCTTACTAAGGGGCAAATAAAACAAGCGAAACTTGACTCAGTAAAAAAATACGAGTACGAAATTTGTGTATTTAAGGAAGCGAAACCCGGACATATAATTATAAATAGACAAAGAGGAATTGCTGATACGACAGTTGCATTAGTATGGGGACAGGTTCTTGAAAGAGCAGAACCAATACAGTTTGTGAATGTTTCTTTTACTGATTCTCAAGCGCAAATTAAAGGAGCGATAACAGACGCAAATGGTAATTACAGAATACATTTACAAAAAGGAACTTACATTGTGAAATTTCAATATATCGCTAACAACACAATTACTATTGATAAATTGCAATTAGGAACAGGTCAAATTCAGGAAATTAATGTTGATTTAGGAAAAGGCGGAGGATTTTTTACCTACTCAATTAGTTCGGAAAAGCCTTTAACAACTAAAGAGTTTATGAAGAAAATTTTATTTTTTATACTAATTCTTTTTCTATTTGGACTTTCGCCATTTGGTTTTTTAAATATACTTGATACAAGTGTTAGTTTAAAATATGAAGTTGGGCATCCAAGAGCAATGTCGGTGGGCGATACAAAGGCACTTAAAAATATTGATGCTTTAGAAAAACACTATACTTTTCGGCTCTATTTATTTTGGATAGTAACCGTTGGATCGCCAATAGCTGCTTTGACACTTTTGGTTCTAAATTCCAAACGTAATAACAATTCGAAAATGAAAATAATTTGCGACACAAATATTTGGTACGATATTGCCTCCGGCAAGGCCAGCAAAGCAGGACTTTCAAAAGTGGAATTATATTCAACCTATGTAAATTTATTTGAGTTGGCTAAAACCCAAAATCTTGTTAAAGATTGGCCAATTGTAAAAAAAGCGGTTAAAGCTTTACATGATAATAGTAAAGGTATTTATGAAATGAATCCAATTGAGTTCATAATCAAAAAGCAATTTCCCGAATATGATTGTCAGGACATGACATACAAGCAAATTCTAAAGGGTTTTGAAGAATTGATGGATCGGGATGAGAACGTTCCAATAGAAAAAGAAGTTCTTGAGAAAATGCAAAATTCGATTGATGAGTTTGCACTTGCGTCACAAAAAGCTGCTGATAGTTTAAATGCCAAACTACCGGAAATAAGAGAAAAAATAAAAAGCACGATAGGAAAAAAAGAACATCGGAAAATAATATCTTTTCCTTTGCTTTATGAGGTTATAAATGTTTTTGTTGGTCAGCATACTAATGGGGCAGTAACTTTAGATATAAGTTCGTATCCGTGGCAAGAGGTTGATTTATTTGTAAGGACTTGGGATAACTACTTTAAAGAATTAGAAGTAAGCGGAAACCAAAAATTTCAACCAAATGATTGGCAAGATATTTTTGCAATGGTGTATGTTACTCCAGATTATAAATATACGACCTCTGAAGAAAAATGGATTCGTTTAATTGAATCCGATCCTAAAACGAAAGGATATTTATTGAAATTAACTTAATTTATAATATTTTTTTTACAAGAGCGTC
>JANYCO010000258.1 GCA_025360235.1 Cytophagales bacterium | reverse complement strand
ATAAACTCTCCGCAATCCCAGAAACTTCCGGTTGGTTCAAGCGTAAGGATGTATACCGAAGTGGCAATTAAAAACACTACCCAGCCGGCAATGTTATTGATTTTGTTATAGTTCATAAATTTATTCAAAAGTATCAGAATGGGCGAAATTAGTAAAAATATCCATTGAAATGGAATAATTTTAAATTAAATCAAGCTAAGAACGCTTAACAAATCAATAAATTGCAGGAAAAATAAATTATCGGGCCGCTCTAAATAGCTTTCTGGTTTCCAGAATGCCTTTATCAGAATAAATGGAGCAAAAATAGATACCTGGTTTTACGTTTGTAAAGTCTAAGGTATAAGACAAAATCCCACCTCTTGAAGTAGCGTTTATAGTTACATCTGAGGAAACCTCTTTGCCAATAGCATCGAATATTCTGAGGCCAGTAACATTTTTATTTGCGTGAATAATATTGATGATAACCTGATCATCAAAGGGATTTGCTGAAGTAGAAACTGAAAAAGTAGTATCCGACTGTGCCTTGGCCTCTTTATGGGCAAGTACAGCAACAAATACAAAGGCTACAATCAGTAAAATCTTTTTCATTTGAGGCAATTTACACAAATAAAGCATAAAAACTATGCCAATTTGGTATTTTTATGGGTATACGCAAAAATTACACATAATGTTCTTTAAAAGAAGGGTTTTCGACGGAGTGTTTTTGAATAGAAGAAGTTGTCCGGAAATAGAATATCAAGAGGAGGAAGGTTGATAAGTCTGTTCCTTATCGCTTCAATACTCTGTTAAACATACCTACTGCCAATCGGTAACAATCTTGTGCCAGACCTGGATCATAGCGCTCGCCTTCATCTCTCATAAATGCGTGGGCAGCATTAAATTCTTGCCAGGTAAAGTTTATCTTTTTATCGGTTAACTCTTTATAAATTTTAGCCCTTCCTTCTGCTGGTACGTGTGGGTCCTGACGACCCCAGAATAGCATTACTTCTCCTTTTATTTCCTGAATTCTCTCAAAGGTATCACATTCTTCTTTTTTGCCTAATGTTCCTGAATGAATGTCAGTGGCGTAAAAACAAGCGGAAGCTTCTATTGAATTATTTAAAGCAGCCCTAAAAGCCAAATGTCCTCCAAGGCAAAAACCAATACTGCCAAATCTCCCCGAGCAGTTTTTTTCTTTTTTCATAAAGGATAAAATTGCTTTCACGCCTTCGTCATAATTAGAAATTGGTGTATCGATCTTCAGTTGATTCCCAATATCTTTTCCCGTGTCGTCATAACCTAATACTTTTCCTTGTTCCAGATGCTGGTAATAAACTTCCGGTAAAGCGACAATAAACCCATGTCCAGCCATGATGGCTGCTGAGCGCATAATTGGGCCTGTGAGTTGAAAAATTTCAGAGTAAAGAATCAGGCAGGGATATTTGCCTTCTTCTTTTGGCATTAGTAAAACAGTTCGCATTGTACCGTTTGGAGTTGGTAATGAGATACTTTTTTCTATTATATTCATTTTAGTTTTTAATAGGAGTGGAGTAAACTTAATAAAAAATTGCAGGGTTTTGATTTTTTTGTTTGATAATCAAACAAAAAAATAAAGGAGTCACCCTACTAAGGGAACTCCTTTATCAACGTTTAACCTAATTTATTAAAACAATTATTTATTCCAAAAGGAAAGAGTAAGATTGTCTAAGAAGCATTTTATGTAAAATCATGCCCATCAGTCAATCAGTGTAACTATAGTTCAGACAATTATCAATGCCGCTCATCCCGTTCCAACGTATAGTTAATTGTCTTAAAAAAGGTCCTGTCTTTCTTAGCGTCAACACAGAGCTTCCGCCTCCATCCTGATAGTTATGTGTGTTGTTGAAATAGAGATTGGCACCATCTACGGTAATACTTTCTATAGAGGCACTACCACCTTCGGAAGAATAGGCATAATATAAAAGATTGTCCAGTTCTGGATCGTTTTTAATAAACCAATCGCCTTTTTCAAAATAGCTTGGATTCCCTTTAATGAAAAATTGATTTCCAACAGAATCCATAAGGTAAGGGTAAAAGATATTATCACAACCCGTTAGCCCTGTACTGTCAGATGGCCCAATACCCATATCGCAAGCCATGCAGAGAAAAAAAGTTTGTCCCTGAATTATAATTGGATCGCCAGAAAATTTAAAAGCACCACTATTGTCCTGGTCATTATAAGAGGTATGGTATTTTGATTTCATGAACACATCACTTCCATACACCCAACCTCTTTGTCCGGAAAGTGTTTCTACCAAATAATAGGGGTAACCGTAACTCATGCATACACCTTGAGTTCCTTTAAGTTTGACGCGGTTATCGCCAACCTCTATTATTTTTACCTCGGACATTTTCTTTACTCTCACATCATTTGAGGAAGATGCTGTTGTATCCGCCATTAAGAAAATTTCTCCACCCAAGAGTACCGCATTGAACTCTGAGAAAGGAGCTGTCAGTATAATTTTTTCGACCACTTTTTTTACTGTGTCTTGTGGTGGATTTTGTACTGCCACCGCAACAGTGTCAGCAGTTCGTTGTTCAGCAGTTTTGTTAGAACAAGAAAAAAATAAGATACTACTTATAGTTATAGATAAAAAAATTTCTTTTTTTTTCATTCCTGTTTTGTATTCACGGTTTCCTTATTTTTATCTGTCACTTGGTTGAAAATCATTTGCTGTTTTTCCTGTAAGGCCATCGGTGCGGTTGAACTGCCATCCTTTGGCATCTGCTTGATCTTTGATTAGCCAGGCAATGTTGTGCATCGTCATTTCCGAATCGCTGCCCATTGCGTCCATGTATATGGGATACAACAAAACGAAATCCGGACTTAACGTTAAGTCTTTGCAATGGGTTAAAATTCTTTCTATTCCATCGGGAATATCTTTGCAGTCTTTTAATGCAACGCCGCCTGTTCCAATTCCCAGATTAATAACGAAGGGAGGTTGCGAGGCGGGATGTGCATTGAATAAAGCATAATACACAATTTTTCCTTGGTCTGCCATATTAGTTGTTTTAGTTTATTAGTATCCATAGGTATAAAAAAT
>JANYCO010000454.1 GCA_025360235.1 Cytophagales bacterium | reverse complement strand
AATATTTTCAGAATTACAGAATTTTATAATTTTCGCTCTCATTATCCCTTCAATACAACCTGTTTCGAGTGAAGGGGTAAACAAGGAATCAGATTTACCCCAAAAGATATTAGAGGAAGAGGCTTCAGAAATATTTCCTTTAGCATCTGTCAATATTATTTCATCCGCTTTTCTTCTCTTCTTCTCCAGACCGGCTTGTATGTATGGTAAAAAATTCAGGGTTTTATATTTTGACAGATTATTAAAGTGAAGTTTTACGTCTTCTGAAATAAAGGCCTTTTCTTTAACCTCTTGATTTTTTTTAAGTTCAGAAGTAGTAATAATATAATCAGCTTCTGAGGATTCAGGAGTGACTAATCCTCCTGATTTTCGCCACACCTGAAGCTTTATTCTGGCATTTTGAACCAAATTATTTTTCTCAACCAGTTGATGTATTTTTTCAGAAAGAGTATCTTTTGAAATGGTCCGAGAAAGCCGAATATCTAGTTGTTTAAGACCATTTGTAAGTCTTGTAAAATGGTCTTCTAAATATAAAATTTTCTTTTCTCGTAAGATAATCGTTTCAAAAAGACCATCTCCATAGCAAAAGGCCCTGTTGTTGGGATTTATAGTAAAGTTGTCTTCTGGTATAAATTGATCGTTATATATAAGATAGTTCATTTAAGAAATTTCAATTATAGATTTGTTTTATATATCTTAGAACCTTGAAGCTAAAGTACAAAAATTTTATTCTAAACACGAATGCAAAAATCATCTGATCCAATAAAAATTACGGTAATAGGAGGAGGGAGCTGGGCAACAGCACTGGTGAAGATATTGAGTGAAAATAATGTAAAAATAAATTGGTGGCTTAAAGATGCAGACGATGTAAAGCACATCAAGGAATTTGGCAAAAATCCTCGTTATTTAAGTAATATTCAGATTAATCCACGAAAAGTAAAACCCTCTACTGATTTAAAGAAGTCACTGGAAGGGACACAAATCGTATTGTTGGTTGTACCTGCAGCTTTTATAGAGGAGGTATTGAATACGCTTAAAGTAGAAGACCTTCAGAATAAAATTATTGTTTCGGCCATTAAAGGAATGGTTCCTTCGGAAAATTTATTAGTTACTGATTTTGCAGAAAAAAAATTCAAACTTTCACCAAGTAACCTATGTGTAATAGCAGGACCTTGTCATTCGGAAGAGATCGCATTAGAAAAAAGGTCTTATCTGACTATTGCGGGAAATGATAAGGTGGTTTCCGAAAAAGTGGCTCAATTGTTAAATTGCCGTTATGTGATGACCTCAATAATTCAGGATCTGTATGGGATTGAATATTGTGCTGTAATGAAGAACATAATTGCAATGGCCTGTGGTATTGCACGGGGACTAAATTATGGAGATAACTTTCAGGCAGTGCTTGTTTCTAATGCGATGCAGGAAATAAAACGCTTTTTGGATGTGGTACATCCTGGTAGAAGGGATATGGATGCTTCTGCCTATCTGGGAGACCTTCTGGTTACTTGTTATTCCCCTTATAGCAGAAACAGGACGCTGGGCTATATGGTAGGTCAGGGATATTCGGTTAGGGCTGCAATGGCAGAAATGAATATGATTGCAGAAGGCTATTTTGCAGTAAGTTGTGTTCACGAATTGAATAAAAAATACAATGTTAATATGCCTATTACCAAAACTGTTTACAATGTTTTGTATGAAAAAATTTCACCGATTATGGAGGTTAGAATTTTAGAAAATTCGATGCGGTAAGAAAGATTATAAATTGGGAATACGGATCGGGTATAATTTTTCAACTATATTCTTTATTTTTTCGTTAGATATTACTAAATTCTCTTTTAAATAAAAGGAACTACTATGAAAGAGTTAAATAAAAACTGGCTCACGGAAGGGTTAATTGATTTTGAATACAAAAAATACCTTCTGTTAGGTTATTTGCAGAGTGTAAAAAAAGAATTTGACAATCGTAAATTGTATCCTGTGTTTTCCGATTTGTTGTTTCACTATAGAAACATTATTAATGTGAAACAAAACAAGACGCTTTTGTATGAAAATTTCCCTAAAGAAATTTCGGGTGCTGATTTTGAAAATCTTAAGCTGATGTATACAGAGATCATCAAAGACGACAAGATAATGCAGGAGCTTGAAGAAATTATGGAATATTCTATACCTGTTTTTCAGAATTATTTAACAGAAGGGAAAGATATCTTCGAAGAAATAGAATACAGTATGTCCATAGCTCCAGTGGGCTTGATTTCACTTAATCCGGATAATGGATACTTGTTTTTTTATGTAGAAAATATTCGTGAGGCTAAAGTCTATGAATATGAGATGACCTTATTTGAGAGCGCAGAAGAGAAGTATCGTGGTATCCACACTCATTTTGTGGAAACGGTCGATAAAGGGATTTATAATACCTTTGAATCAATAAAAGTGTATCTGGTAAGGAAGTATAATAAGATGGCCAATCCTGCTACTTATTTAATAGATGCAAAAGTAAATTATCCTTTTGATGAGGCTATTTTGCCTGTGGCAAAAAGGATGTTGGTTAGGTATATCAATGCTCCTTAGAAAATAGGAGTTGCTACGCAAAATAAAAAGCCGGTTTGAAATTTTTCAAGCCGGCTTTTATTTGTGAAACCTATTTAGGTTATAAGGTATCTTCGTCGCCTTTTGTAGTGTCTTGCATTGGAGGAGGGCCTCCACCGCCTTCTTTAGCTGATTCCACTACTTTGCTACCAGAGTTGTTTTCATCGGCATCAGGTGAACTTACCATAATGTTTGCTGTAAGGCTTAATGTAAGAAGAAGCATAGCCAACACCCAAGTAGTAGACTCCAAAAAGTCACCGGTCTTTTTTACACCCATAAATTGTGTAGCACTAGAACCGCCAAATCCACTTGCAAGTCCGCCACCTTTAGGATTTTGAGCCAACACAACTACCACCAAAAGAATGGCTACAATAACGATTAATATTAAAATAAAGGTACTCATTTATATCTTGTTTTTAAGTTTTTCAATTAGGGCCTCAAAGTAAGGCTTTTTTTCTGGATTTTTCAAGATTAATTGTTCATAAATCTCTATGGCTTTGTCCTTTTTCCCTTGTAAACCCAGTATTTTGGCAAAATTCTCTGAAACGGGTTCTTTAGAAATGGTAATACTCTTGGAAGAAAGGTCAACAGAACTATCAGGAAGGTTGTTAATATCAAGTTTGGGGATACTTGGATCTTCCTTTATAATCTTATCAATGATTGCTCCTTCTTTCTTTTTATTTTTGCGAAAGATGCCTCGTTTCTCTTCCAGGAAGTCCAGGTATTCTAACAACAAATCAGTATCCGCTTCGGTCTCTTTTATTTCCACAACCTCATCTTCTGTGCGGATCGGATAATTTATTGATGGTTTCAATAAATAGGAAGTTTCGTAGTTTGTATTTACTACAATTTCTTGTTCTATTTTAAGAATGCTATTTTCAACAAGGATTTCTTTTTTCTCTTCTAATAAAGGTTCTTCAACTAATTTTATTTCCTCCGGGATCTCTTCCCATGCAGCTTTTATTTTATTTTCATGAAGCTTTTTAAGATTCTCCTTTAATTCTTCTAAAATTTGATCACGCTGTTTGTCTGTAAGGGCTTCTTTTACGACTCTTTTTTCTTCGTGAGAGGTAGAAATTATTGGATTAAGTTCTTCGTTTGTGTTTTGTTTAGAAATTATAGTTTCTTCTTTTAGAATTGGAAGTTCCTCTTTGGTAATTTCTATAACAGGTAATATTTTTTGGGAAATATTTTTATGTTCAACAGGCGTTAGTTCTTTTTTGCCTTGTAGCAATTTTTTAAGATTTTTCCTGTCAAGGGTATAAGCTGAAGCTTTCTTCAATTGCTGGTCTGCCAACATAGAACCGGTTTCCGCAGCTTGTTTTGCAATTAAAATATAGGCAGCCTGACAATAAGGAAAACCAGCAACTACTTTTTCCAACTCTAATAGTTGTTCCGGAGAAATTCCGGAAGGGTTCTTAATGAGTTGTATGAACGTTTGCTTATTCAAGGCTTACCAGTTTGAAGTCGTTTTTTGAAATATATCCAATACAATTTGATCGAGAATAGTTGGGACAATTGTACTTTCTACTTCGAATAATGTTTTTTCCTGTGCATAATCCTGAAAAAAAGAAAAATTCTGATCGAAATTTTGTTTTGCATCCTTCGTATTCACAAAATTCATTTTTATTGTAATAGTCAATCTGTTTGATCCGGAGGTTTCGTTTCCTTTTGCGGCGACACCGGTAGAAGCATATCCAACAATCTTTCCTTCTAATTTCCAATCGGCATTGGAAGGTACAAGAAGTAACTTAGTATTACTCTGATAATAGGATTTTAATTTCTCTGTCATGTTTTGAGAAATATTGGTAGGTCCTTGTCCTGATTCGTTGTATACATTTTGAATTGAAATAGTTTTCACATCAGGAGGTACTGCTCCTCCGGTGAAATTGTATACTCCGCAAGAGGGAAAGCCAATTCCTATTAAAATGAGTCCTATCATGAAAATTATTTTTTGCATTTATTGAAATGTTGAATGTTGATTTATGAATTTTTAATTAAGAATTCATAAATCATAATTTAAATTTATTCTTCCAGATTGTACTCCTTTATTTTTCTATACAAAGTTCGTTCAGAGATGCCCAGATCTTGTGCGGCATATTTACGTTTATTGTTATTTTTTTTAAGTGCTTTGATGATCATCTCCTTTTCTTTTACATTAAGGGAAAGCGACTCGTCTTCACTTTCCACTTCTATGTCATGCACTTCCTCATTGGTATTCAGATTGTCACTAAGAATGATCGGTTGTGAATTTTCTTTTTGTTTCAATAGATAACCGTTTTGAATAAGTTCTTCAGTCGCAGATTCATTATGATTGATGTTGTGAAAAAGATCTTTGTGATTGCTTAAAACCTGATTGCCATAATTTTCATTTTGCAATACTTCATAAACCAATTTTTTCAACTCGTTCATGTCCTTTTTCATATCAAAAAGAATTTTGTATAAAATTTCCCTTTCTGAAAAATCGTCTGCTCCTCCATTTCCTTTTGTCAGAGCCGGAAGGGTAGGAGTATTTAAATCGGGAAGGTATTTTATAAGTTGCTCTTTGTTGACTGTTCTTTCAGCTTCTAAAACAGAGATTTGCTCCGCGATATTTTTTAATTGACGAATGTTTCCGGGGAAACGATAACGGATTAATAATTCTTTAGCATCTTCCGTAAGCTTTATAGGAGCTACTTTATATCGATCTGCAAAGTCTGTAGCGAATTTTCTAAACAACAATTCAATATCTCCTCCACGTTCGCGCAACGGAGGAACATTTATAGGTACTGTATTCAAACGATAATAGAGATCTTCTCTGAATTTCCCTTTTTGTACAGCATCAAAAAGGTTAACATTAGTAGCTGCTATTACACGAACATCGGTTTTTAAAACCTTTGAAGCGCCTACTTTTATATATTCTTTATTTTCAAGTACCCTTAATAATCTTGCCTGAGTTCCAAGTGGCATTTCGCCAATTTCATCCAAAAATATAGTACCGCCATCCGTTTCTTCAAAATAGCCTTTTCTTGCTTCATGAGCTCCGGTAAAAGATCCTTTTTCGTGTCCAAACAATTCTGAGTCGATCGTGCCCTCTGGAATTGCACCGCAGTTGATAGCAATAAATTTCCCATGTTTGCGGGCACTTAAAGAATGAATAATTTTTGAAAAAGATTCTTTTCCACTTCCACTTTCACCAGTTATTAGCACAGACATATCAGTGGGAGCTACCTGAACTGCCACCTGAATAGCATGGTGCAATGCAGCAGAATTACCAATAATTCCAAATCTTAACTTTGTACTTTGAATTTCCTGACTAAAAGTGTTCATTTTTTTCGTTTTATTTTTTCAGCTTATCCCTTTACCTCTCCTAAAAGCGTTCCCTGGGTGCTACCGGTAATAAAGACATTCACATATTCGCCCTTTTTATGATTTCCTTTTGGGAATACAATAGTTGTATTTTGACTATTTTTTCCTTTAAGGAAGTCCTCCGATTTTTTGGAAAACCCTTCTATTAATACTTTATGAACTTTTCCAACTTCAAGCGCATTCAATTCAAAGGAGGTTTTGCTTTGTAAATCAATAATTTCATCTAGCCTTTTACTTTTAACTTCTTGGGGTACATCGTCAAGGTATTTTTTAGCGGCTGGGGTGTTAGGTCTTTCACTATAGCTAAACATATAGGCATAATGGAATTTTATTTGTTTCATTAATGAAATCGATTCATTATGATCCTCTTCTGTTTCTGAACAAAATCCAATAATCATATCGGTAGAAAGAGCACAGTCCTGGCCAATTATTCGGTGAATAGCATTCACTCTTTCTAAATACCATTCTCTGTCGTATGTTCTGTTCATGAGCTCTAGTATTCGTGAGCTCCCGCTTTGGGCAGGCAGATGAACATAATTGCAAATATTTTCATATTTAGCAATGGTATATAAAACTTCATCCGTAATATCTTTTGGATGCGATGTAGAAAAACGCACTCTAAGGTCTGGATGCACTAGTGCTACTTTTTCAAGAAGTTCAGCGAAAGTTACTTTTTCTGTTCTGTCTCCGGATTGCCATTTGTATGAGTCTACATTTTGCCCAAGCAATGTAACTTCTCTGTAGCCGTTGTCAAATAAATGCTGAGCTTCTTTAAGGATGGATGAAACATCTCTACTACGCTCGCGCCCTCTTGTGTAAGGTACTACGCAGAAGGAACACATATTATCGCAGCCCCGCATGATGCTGATAAAAGCATTTACTCCATTTCCTCCAAGTCTTACTGGTTTTATTGCCGCGGCTCATATTGCAAGCGTCGGTACAACTTGGGTCAGTGCCACAAGTGCAACATTGCAAGCCTTTTCATCAAATGGCGGAATTGGAAATAATATTTTAGATTTAACAACTACGACTTGGGGCCAACCACAAGCTGCGAATTCTAACCTTCCACAAATCACCATAAACAATTTAGTTCCTGGAATTTATAAAGTTACTACAAATTGCTTTTGTTTTAACTCTGCCGCTAACACTGGTTATTTTGCTCTTAATGACGGAACG
>JANYCO010000394.1 GCA_025360235.1 Cytophagales bacterium | reverse complement strand
TCTATTGTCACAATGTTCTGTGGTCTTGGATACCCTTTATTATGGAGGAGGTGCTAATACGATTTACGACGCTGTTCAGGCAGGGATTCCAGTTATTACACTAGAGGGGAAGAGGCACAGTGCACGTTTTGCTTCAGCTGCTTTGAAGCAACTGGGAGCAATCGATACTATTACTTATAGTCCTGAAGAATATGTAGAGAAAGCTGTTTTATTAACCTCGGATATTTCTCTAAGAAATTCCGTTGTTCAGCAAATGAAACAAAACTCTAGCACAATTTTCGAAGACCTGGAAGCTGTGAGGGAGCTAGAGGTGTTTTTTCTAACCATTCCGGTATTAAGAGGAATTCAATCCTAGTTGAGAAGGACGAAGCAATCTTTGGATAGCTCAGTTCAACTATAATTTAACCTATTGCTTTTTATCGTTTTACATTACTTCTTGTTTTTATTTAAATTATTGAATATAAATATATTACCAAGTTAAGTAGTGTTACCTAAAGGATAAATGAAATGGGCTTTTCTACAAATAAGTAAACTTTATCATCATATATTTATTAAAACTAGATATAAAACCAGACTATTTTTCGTATTATTATAGATACACATTCAAGACAATGATAAAGAAAAGCACTCTAATACTATTTTCCACTGTACTGTTGTTTATTTCCTGCAAGAAACCAAAGGACAATACCCCCGCAGTTCCTTATGAGTATAGTCCTGGAACAGGCTGGAAACAAACCTGGTCAGAGGAGTTTAGTGGTACTACATTGAATAGTTCTATATGGACTTGTGAAACTGGTGCCGGTGGTTGGGGAAACAACGAATTGCAATTTTATCGTCCTGAAAATGTAACAGTAGATAATGGTAATCTTGAAATTACTGCAAAAAGGGAAGTTTATTCAGGTTCTTATTTTACTTCTGGAAGATTAAATACCTCTGGGAAGTATTCTTTTAAATACGGAAAGATTGTAGGGAAAATCAAGATGCCTCAAGGATTTGGAATGTGGCCTGCTTTCTGGATGCTTGGAGTTTCTGGATCCAGTTGGCCGGCATGTGGAGAAATAGACATCATGGAAATGCAAGGTGGTCAAGGTGCCAACGGAGATAAAACAACTATTTCTACCTGTCATTGGTTGAATGCGAGCAGTGTTCATGATTATTATGGATCGCCTTATATTAATTCTGCAAATCTATCCCAGGCTTATCATTACTATGAAGTAGAATGGGATTCTACCTCTATCACAGCAAGGTTTGACGGGGTACAGTATAATCATTTAAATATAACGGCTCCAGAAGTAAGTGAATTAAAAGATAATAATTATTTTATAATTCTTAATCTTGCTGTTGGAGGAAATTTCTTCTATCCCACACTTTCAAATCCTGCAAATGTAACAGCAACTTTTCCTCAAAAAATGTATGTTGACTGGATTAAAGTATATCAAAAATAATGGCTTATTGATAATTGTTAATAAAAAAAGATTGGCTATTGGAGATCGTTAATTGATTGAAATAAAAAAGTCAAATAAATGGTTAATTATTAATGATTGATTCATTAACAATTAACCATTTATCATTAATAATTATCTAAGCTACTTTCAGCTGTTTAATAAATTTTGATTTATTAATTCGTTCCTCCGCATAAGCTCTGGTGAGTACAAATTTTTTCGTTTCTTTATCAGAAGGTAGATGGAACATAGCATCAGTCATAATGGCCTCACAGATAGAGCGCAGTCCGCGGGCTCCAAGTTTGAAGTCTACCGCTTTTTCTACAATAAATTCAAGCGCATCTGTTTTTACTTCCAACTCGATTTCTTCCATGGCAAACAATTTTGTGTATTGTTTCATCAAAGCATTTTTAGGCTCTGTCAGAATCATTCTTAAAGTATCTTTAGAAAGAGGCTCTAGATAAGTGACTACTGGCAAACGACCAATCAGTTCAGGAATTAAGCCGAAAGATTTTAGGTCTTGTGCAGAAACATATTGCAAAAGATTATCTTTATCAATTTCTTCATTGGAGTCTTTGGTCACAAAACCCATAGGACGCGTATTAAGACGAGTGGAAATCATTTTCTGAATTCCATCAAAAGCCCCACCGCAAATGAACAATATATTTTCTGTATTCACCACGATCATTTTCTGATCAGGGTGTTTTCTCCCTCCCTGTGGAGGAACATTCGCTGTAGTGCCTTCTAAAAGTTTAAGCAATGCCTGTTGCACCCCTTCACCACTTACATCGCGGGTTATAGAAGGGTTATCCGATTTACGTGAAATTTTATCTATTTCATCAATATAAACGATGCCTCTTTGCGCAGCTTCCACATCAAAATCAGCAGCCTGTAAAAGACGGGAAAGAATACTTTCTACATCTTCACCAACATATCCAGCTTCAGTAAGTACCGTTGCATCTGCTATACAGAAGGGTACATCAAGCATTTTTGCAAGTGTTTTTGCAATATAGGTTTTACCGGTTCCGGTTTCGCCTACCATAATAATGTTTGATTTTTCAATCTGTACATCATCTTCTTTCACATTCACCTGCATCAGTCTCTTGTAATGGTTATACACCGCTACCGACATTACTTTCTTGGCATCGTCCTGACCTACGACATACTGATCGAGGAATTTTTTCATCTCCACTGGTTTTATCAGTTTGAATTTTGGAGTAGCAGCAACTTTTTGTTTTTGCTTACCATCTTCAGAAAGGATTTGATTTCCCTGAGCAATACAGATGTTGCAGATGTGGGTATTGTTTAGGCCCGCCAACATTAGTTCTACCTCTTTCTTCGGTCTTCCACAAAAAGAACACGTTATTACTGCCTGAGCCATTTTTTTTCAATTTTTAATGTTAAATTATGAATTATGAATTTTAACTTAAAACCCATAATTCATAACTCATAATTTTATTATTTTTTCGTCAACACTTCATCGATCAGGCCATATTCTTTGGCCTCTGCAGCACGCATCCAGTAGTCACGGTCGGAATTGTTTTCGATGGTTTTGATGTCTTTCTTAGTATGTTTTGCAAGGATCTCATACAATTCAACTTTCAATTTCATGATCTCACGAGCGGTGATTTCGATGTCGGAAGCTTGTCCCTGAGCACCACCAAGCGGTTGGTGAATCATAATACGAGAGTGTGGCAAAGCAGAACGTTTATTAGCAGCACCACCAGCAAGTAATACAGCACCCATAGAAGCCGCAAGGCCTGTACATATGGTAGCCACATCCGGATTCACATATTGCATGGTATCATAGATTCCTAAACCGGCATATACACCACCACCCGGACTGTTAATGTACATAAGAATATCTTTCTTAGCATCTACAGATTCAAGGAAGAGCAATTGAGCAATGATAATATTTGCTACTTCATCACCTACCGGCATACCCATAAAGATAATCCTGTCTGAAATAAGTCTAGTGAAAACGTCAATAGCTCTGAAGTTACCTGGTCTTTCTTCAATAACATAGGTAGTCATGTCCTGAATAGGAGCTACAGTAGAATTTTGAATGTTTGGAACAGCTATGTCCTGAATATTAGGAATCGTAATGCTGTCCATCTTAGTAAGGTACTGATCAACGATATTACTGCCCAGGCCTTGACCTTTGATGGCAAATTTTCTGAATTCTTCTCTGTTTAGCATAGTATAAGTATGTTTTAATCTTTACAAATCTAATAAAAAACTATATTTAGCAAAGGAAGTTTCAAAAATGTTACCAAACTGTATTTTTGTGAACCAATATGACATTTTGTTTGTATTCTTGTATAAATATTTAATTATAACTGAATTATGGTAAAACTTAAACTATTGCTTGCGGTTAGCATTCTTTTAGCTTCATTTTCTTGTATCTCTAAAGAGGAGTCTGCCTCTAGACCTGAAGAGGAGACAGCTGCTATTGATGATTCTTCATTTTATACATTTAAATTAAAGGGATTAGAAGGAGAGGAGATTGATTTCTCAAAATATAAAGGGAAGAAAGTATTAATTGTCAACACAGCTTCCAAATGTGGTTTTACACCTCAATACGAAGAACTTCAGAAACTTCATCTTCAATATGGTGACAAAGTGGCTGTTTTAGGGTTTCCATGCAATCAATTTGGCGGACAAGAACCCGGAAGTAGTTCTGAGATCGGAGAATTTTGTAAAAAAAATTACGGTGTTACGTTTCAGATGTTTGAAAAGGTAGATGTGAAAGGTGACAACCTACACCCC
>JANYCO010000370.1 GCA_025360235.1 Cytophagales bacterium | reverse complement strand
GTGTGAGTGTGAGTGTGAGTATTTCCTCAAGACTCACACTCACACTCCAGACTATTTTTTAAGGTAACTATTTTTTACTTAATACTTTTAACTCTATGTTCGACTTCGAAAAACTAACCGTTTACAAAAAAGCAAAGGAATTTGACCAACAGGTTCTGTTACTTATTTATTCTGATAAAAGTATGGACAAGGTTATCGCTAATCAGTTAAAAAGAGCGTCTTTAAGTATTCCATTGAATATTGCAGAAGGCACAGGCAGATACAGTAAAGCAGATATAAGAAATTTCTACGTCATCGCCCGAGGCTCCGCTTTTGAATGCGCTGCCATCTTTGATATTCTCAAGGATAGAAAAAACATTAGCCTGGAAGGATATAGTGATTTTTATAAAAGAGCTGAAGAATTGTCGATGATGTTGTTTGCGATGATTAGGAGATTGAGTTGATATTTTTTATAATTCACAAGCAAATTTGTATTATTTATTTACCTATATTGTTTCTTTCAATAAATAAACAAACCAACATTACGTTGAGCGATAAAAATCTTTTACTTTTAATAATTGTGATTGTAGTACTCCTGATATTTCATCCATATTTGGCGACGGTATATTTTATTTTTAAATGGTGCAAAGAAGATTCAGAGGAAATAAAATTGATTATAAACAATCGTATTATCAATTACTATCTTATTAGCTTTGGGTTTATTGCTTTTATAGCATTAAGTTTTATAGTAGGTTATATAGCACACACAGAATTATGGGCTATATTAATTCCTTTTGTTATTTATTTTTTTTCATTGTATGTCTTCCGAAGTTTTTTGAAAATTACAAATAGATTTATGGTTTTATCAACTGGAATATTTCTTCATACTTTACTATTGTATATATTTCAGATTTTCGAAAGATATAAATCTAATGTGTGGTTTGGCTGAAATGGTTTTAAAGCTAATGGGTCATAAGTTAAATTCTGAAAAATCATCGCTATGTTTTTTCCTGATTAAATAATTTTCTTTAAACTCCCCAATTCTCTCAAAATCCACCAAAAAGTTCGATAAATCCATCCTTTCCTGTACGAAGGTCAGTCTGGAGTGTGAGTCTTGAGAAAATACTCAAGACTGAGAATTCAATAGGTGACAGTAGGGTGTTACCATTTTTTATTTGTGCATTAGAACATGAATAGACTATTGTCATGATAATTAATATTGATAAAATAGAGATGTATGTCCTCATAATATTATTGCTTCTTTTTAACATTTGGCAAATCACATCCATTTGTACCGCAACAACCTGTATTAGTTATTACTTGAAATAGTATAAAAGATGCTACTATTCCTGATGCAGCATCACGTGATTGAAAAGCATGGATTCCTAAAGCGATACCAATAACCAAACGAATCCAACGCATCAAATGCCAATTCGTTAATAGTGCTTGTTTTATGGTTTCCATTATTTGATTTTACTTTGTAGTCTTGTCCATCCACCACCATTATGTACTTCTACAAATCCGTTGGACTTTAATATACTTTTAGCAGAAGCACTACGCATTCCTGAAGCACAACAAGTAATAATCGGCTTTTCTTTTTTGAGTTTGGAAAGATTACTGTTCAAAACATCTAAAGGAATATTCACAGCCCCTTTAATATGCCCTCCTTGATATTCTCCCTTAGAACGTACATCAATAATGGTTGCTCCATTTTTTACAAGGGTTGCAAAATCAACAGGCGTACCCATTCCAAATAATTTTTTAATAAAAGTTATCATATTTAGTTATTATTTTTTTGTTGTACATCTATCCAAGAACCGCCATTAGAACATTCTATTCCTTTACCTCTTAAAAGAGTAGTTGCCTGCCCACTTCTATTTCCACTCGCACAGCAAAAGATAATGGGTTGTGCAAACGATTTAATATCATTCAGGTTGTCTTTGATTTCCTGCAAAGGAATATTAATAGAATTCTCTACATGTCCTGATTTATATTCTTCAGTACTTCTTACATCAATGATTGTCATACTATGTTTTTTTATTTTTGAAATATATTAACTAATAAGCCTCCCGTTATAGAGCCATAAATAGTGCTGTTAATAGGTTTA
The DNA here is from genome assembly GCA_025360235.1 of Cytophagales bacterium. GTDB lineage: Bacteria > Bacteroidota > Bacteroidia > Cytophagales > Cytophagaceae > JANYCO01. The sequence continues at coordinate 1,577 of JANYCO010000370.1, read as the reverse complement.
GATGTTATAGCACAACTACCACTTGCACATCCTATGTAATAGTAATACAGATAGCCTGCAATTGCTCCTACAAATAATCCCAATATGGTAAAGCCATATTTTTTAATCATAATCTATGTACTCGTTAAGCCGTTTTGTTTGAAAATACTAAGATGTCGTTATAAACTATATCCCATGTGACAGGCATGATTTTCTTCAACATACTGCTTACGCCACAATATTTTTCCTGAGAATCAGATACAGCTTTAAGTGCTGCTTCTTTATTCAATTCATATCCTTTAAAAGTATAAACAAGATGGATTGACACATACTGAATAGGAGCTTCCTTGCTTAGTTCTCCTGTTACTTTTATGTCAAAAGAATCTACTTCTTTCTTTGCTTTCCTAAGCAATGCTACAATATCCATACCTGTACATCCTGAAAGTGCAGTAAGTACAAAAGGTTTTGGAATTGGGGCAGAGTCTTCTCCTCCCGACTTCTCAGGAGCATCCATTATTACTGTATGACCATTTGTCAAAGCGTTAAACTGCATCTTCCCCATCCATTGGGTCTCAACTTCATGTGCCATAATTATTCGGATTTTTTATTCTTGGTAGTAATATTAAATGGAAGGTATAGCGGACAAAATGACACAATGCTTGTCACAATGAAAATGATTGCCAATACCATCAGAATAATTGCTGTAGCTCCACTGATTACATTAGTGAAGTACAGAACCATAATTAAGGCTGCGATTAAGAAACGAAAGACCCTGTCTAACGTCCCCATATTAGGTTTTATCTTCATGTCAGATATTTTTATATGATTCATGCTGCTAAAATCGGTGATTGTGAATTGTTGGTCAGTTACTTTTGTTACATTCACTTAAACAATTAAACACGAAACACGCAAACAACTCATATATAACATTTTAAAAAACATATGGAATTAGAAAATATAGCAGAATTTAAATCTTTACCTGAAATGAGGGAACGGCTTTCTGACTATGGAATAGCCAAGCAATTTAAGCAGGACGATATAATTCTAAGTGAAGACAGTTATATAAAGGCTATTCCGATTGTACTTAATGGGAGTCTCAGAGTAATGAGAACTGATGAAGATGGAAGAGAAATATTATTGTATTACATTAAAGCGGGAGAAAGCTGTATCATGTCTTTTTTAGGGGGAATACATCATGAGACAAGTAAAGTTAAAGCAGTAGCAGAAGAAGATGTAGAAGTTTTACTTCTACCTGTTGATAAAGTCGGCGTACTTTTGAAAGACTTTCCCGAATGGCTTGATTATATATTCAGATTATATCATAAGAGGTTCGAGGAATTACTTGAAGTGGTAAATGCGGTAGCTTTCAAAAAGGTTGATGAAAGGTTATTAGATTTTCTTAATAAGAAATCTGACATCACGAAAAGCAAGATTCTTTCTATTACTCATGAACAACTCGCCAATGAATTGGGCACTGCAAGGGTTGTTGTTTCAAGGCTTCTAAAGCAATTAGAAATAAACGGAACATTGAAACTCGGAAGAAATAAAATTACCATCCTTTAACCAATCTATCCCTCATAATTTTCCATGAAATCCAT
>JANYCO010000359.1 GCA_025360235.1 Cytophagales bacterium | reverse complement strand
ATGGATTTGAAATAGTGGAGCATACGATCTGCAGGAAAAGCATAATGTGTTCGTTGGTCAGAAATAAAGAAGAAGCTGAAGTAGTTGGTAAATTGTTGTACAAGTATTTAAAGAAGAGAAGAAAAATATTAAAATTTAAGCCAATACGAAAATTTTGGAAAAAAATAAAAAAGAGAATAAGGAAGATAAGAAAGATAAGGAAAATGATTTTTTCTGAAAATGTGGTACAGACGGCATAGTGTGATGAGATGGATACAAAAAAATTGTCTTTACATTTTTCCTCTTGTTTTAGTACTGCCGGCATTGTTATTTCAATTGGGGAGTTTGCCATTACTTGCAGATGAACCTACGAGAGCCTTGGTTGCTTTGGAAATGCTCATTTCCAAAAATTATATTGTGCCAACCATAAATGGAGATTTTTATTATAACAAACCTCCTTTATACAACTGGATGTTGGCAGGATTGTACCAATTTACTGGTCATATTAACGAATGGGTAATTCGTATTCCAACCGTAATATTTATTCTTTTGTTTGGTGCAACCGTCTATTTTTTCATTCAAAAATATGTTAACCGTAAAATAGCTTTTATTGTTATGTTGGCCTACATCACTTCAGGACGAGTTTTATTTTACGATTCTTTCCTTGGACTTATCGATACTATGTTCTCCGCTTTTGTATTTTTAAATTTTATGCTTGTCTACCATTTTGGTCAGAAAAAGCAATACCACTTTCTCTTTATTATAACCTATCTTATTACAGCTATTCTTTATATGCTAAAAGGACTTCCCGGATTGGCTTTTCAGGGGATAACACTTTTTGTCTTTTTTGTTTTTATTAAAAGAGATTTCAAAATATTATTTTCACCATATCATTTCTTAGGCATATTTATTTTTAGTTCACTCATTTCAATTTATTATATCCAATATCTTAAATACAATAATCTGGAAATAATTTTCAAAACAATTGTAAGCGAATCAACTAAAAGAACAATCGCTGAAAATGGCATTTTGGATTCTATAAAACATATTTTATTTTTTCCTGTAACCACCGTTTTGCATTTTCTTCCCTGGACAATTCCGTTTTCGCTTATTTTTTCAAATGCTAATTTTAGAAGGGTGCTTTCGCACCCTTTTCTAAAATATTGTTTTTTTATTCTTGTTTCAAATATCAGTGTATACTGGCTTTCGCCTGAAACAGTACCGCGCTATTTGTTTATGTTTCTTCCTTTAATTTTTGCAATCTCTTTTTTCCTTTATTTTGATGAAGCGAACAATACATTTAAAGTTATTTTTGAAAAGGGTCTCTTAGTAGTAGCGGTTTTGTTGTTCTTGGTTTTTATGGTAGTTCCTTTTGTGCCTTCTATTCCTGAAGTGCCCTACAAATACCTTAAACTATTTTTTCTCATAATTGCGTTGTCAGGTTTCGTTATTTATTATTATAAAAGTACTACGGGCAAAATTTTTATTTTTTGTTCAATACTACTCTTAAGCCGAATAGGCTTTGATTGGTTCGTTTTTCCATCAAGGATACAGAGTGATCCTGAAAGCGTTTACAAAAATTCCGGAATAGAAATAGGACGAATTACAAAGGGAAAACCTCTCTATATATATAAATATGGACCGATAGACCGCGTTATTAGTTTTTACATCACCAGAGAACGAAATGAACTATTGAAAAATTCTTTCTCGGAGGTATTGCCGAACACTTATTATATCACTAGTATATTTACCAAAAAACTGAGTAAGGATAAAGTGGATATTTGCTATGAGTTTTATACCAGTTTTGAAGGAACCAAGCTTTATCTGGTTAAATTAAAAGACTAGTATGAAATTCAAAAAAATAGTTCGCAATAAATATTTAAAAACCGGAGTCAAACTTTTTTTTACTTTGTTATGCTTTTTTATTCTTTTTCTGAAAATTGATTTAACTAGAGTATTGACGATACTAAAATCAGCCAATTTATTTTTGATCGTATTGGCCATACTGTTATTTGTTCTGTCAAAGTATATTTCCGCTGTGCGATTGCAGCAATTTTTTAATTTAATTCAATTGCCGATTAGTACTTCGCTAAATCTAAAACTTTATCTGGCAGGAATGTATTACAACCTCTTTCTTCCTGGCGGAGTTGGAGGAGATGGTTACAAAGCCTATTATCTCAAAAGAAAAAATAAGGAGGTTTCTTTTAGAAAAATACTTCTCGCTCTTATTTTTGATCGTTTAAATGGATTGGTCGTATTATGTATTCTTATTTTTATTTTATTTTATTTTATCAAAATTTATTTTGCGTATAAGAGTTTGCTAATTGTGACGGCATGTATACTTTCATTAATAGTCTTGTTTTTATTAATGCAGTTGTTTATCAGAGAATCAATAAAAAAATATTTTATTCTTTTGTTTTACTCTTTCGTTGTCCAGTGTTCGCAACTTTTATCGGGATTATGTTTAATTTTCTCTTTACATACAGATAATAATATAATAGAAATGTCTTTTGTTTTTCTTATTTCGACAATAACAGTGATGATCCCTGTTACTATTGGGGGTACTGGACTTAGAGAATTAACTTTTGCCTATTTTTCAGATCATTATTTTTGCTATGACAAGGATTATTCCGTTACAGTGGCATTATTGTTTTTTGTAATAACTTGTCTTGTATCACTTACAGGGATGTATTACAGTATTAAACCGGAAAAATTGAAGGCTTAATATTGGTTAACATTAATTAATATATTCATAATGCAAATTAAATTTCTTGAGGAATTGGGTATCGTATATTTGTAATTATGATAAAGAAATTAATTTCCATTATAGCTCCTGTATACAATGAGGAAGAGAGTATTCAAGAACTGGTAGAATCTGTGCATCAGGTAATGCGAAGTACTAATTACTCTTATGAGTTAATCCTTATTAATGATGGCAGTACGGATAATTCATGGAAGGTTATTTCTGATTTATCTTTTGTATATAAACATCTCAAAGCGATCGATCTTGCGGGTAATTATGGCCAGACCATAGCATTGCGCGCAGGTATCGAAAAAGCTAAAGGAGAAATTATTGTAGCTATGGATGGAGATCTGCAACACGATCCTGCCTATATACCAATGTTTATTGAAAAAATTGAAGAAGGATACGATATGGTAGGTGGAGCAAAAGAGAAGCGTCCAGATGGATTTTTCAGATCTCTGCTCTCATCTTTGGCGCATACTATTATTTGTAAAATATCCGGAGTAGAACTCCAGTATTTTGGAGCTACGTTTAAAGCATACAGAAACTATCTGCTTAAAAATACTAACCTTCTTGGCGACGCACATAGATTCTTAGGAGCTCTTGTAGCCAGGAAGGGAGTAAAATATATTGAATTGCCAATAGAAATAAAGGAGCGCAAACATGGGAAAAGTAATTATCGCCTCTCAAAAATATTTCTTGTGATTCTTGATCTGGTATTTCTTAAATTCTTCATCTCTTATATGAATAAACCTTTCAGGTTCTTCGGAACAATGGGAGGAGGTATTCTTTTAGCCGGTTTTTTTGGTTGTGCTTATATGATTGGAGGGTCAATTCTGGCAAACGTAAATATCAAGAATGACTATATGGTTGAATTTTTATTTTCTGTATTTCTAATGTTGATCGGTACCATATTTATAAGCTTTGGAATCATAGCTGAAATAGGCGTATATAATTATTTTCTAAAAGGAAATAAAAGCCCATATTCCATTCGTGAATTAATACAAACCTCAAAAATTTCTTCTGGTCTTTTAAAACAAGAAGAAATTTTTTCAGTAGAAAAAAATGCTTCCTAAATTAATTATAAATGCCGATGATTTCGGCTGGGACGACTCTGCCTGTGAGGCCATACTAGAGCTTGCTTCTAGGAATGCAATTACTTCCACAACTATAATGGCAAATCTGGTAAAAAAAAATTATCTGGAAGATTTGAAGAAAATTAAACATTTGTCGAAAGGGTTACATCTGAATCTTATAGAAGGAAAACCAATTTCAAATCCGGAAAATATAAAAAGCATTCTTAATAGTAAAGGGAACTTCTTTTCTTCATCGGAGCTCTTCAAAAGATACCTGTCCGGACAGGTAAAAAGCAAGGATATCATCACAGAGACCCAGGCTCAGATCGAGCATCTTCGCTCTTTTGGAATAATGGTTTCTCATGCCGACAGTCATCAGCATATTCATGTATACCCCTTCATTGGTGCTGATATTGCTAAAGCTTTTCATCAATCAGGAATTAAAAAAGTGAGAAGGGTTAATGTGCCTTATTTCATGGATAAGAGAAGATTTATTTTAAAATTATTTTATTTTTCTTCAACCCAACATTTCAAAAAATTCCAATCACCAACGAGTCTGCTCTCGGATTTTTCTATTCACAAAAATGCTAACGAGAAGATACTTATAGAGTCATTAGATAAAGCAACAGGCGTGACTGAAATGATGGTACATCCGGCTACTTCACAACGTGAAGGTTCCTATTTAAATAGAAAATCAGAGTACATGTACCTCAGGACCGGTAACCATAAAATAATAGCTGCAGAAAAACATATTGAGCTAATTAGTTATAGCGAAGTATAAAACAAATCGATGCCGTTTGGTTATTATATGCGTATATCAAAGATTAGTCATGCATTAAAATCCTAAAATCTATTTTTTTAGTAGCTTTTTATTCTCTATTCTTAAAAAATCATTACCTTAATGTTAAGTTAGCAGTATGAGCGACAAAGAAAAGATACTTTTTATAATGAATCCTATTTCAGGCGCCAGGAAGAAGGATGTTTTTCTTTCGCTGTTGGAAAATTTTCAAAATAAAACCAAACACCTGGTTGAACTGAGGAAGACGGAGTACGGAGGTCACGGCACTCTTATAGCAAGAGAGGCAGTGCAAGCGGGTGTGACAAAGATAATAGCAGTAGGAGGCGACGGCACGATAAATGAAATTGCTAAAGAACTTGTAAATACAATTTCTTCATTAGGCATTATTCCTTTTGGTTCCGGCAATGGTTTGGCGAGACATTTAAAAATTCCTATGGATACAAAGAGCGCGTTGGAGTTGCTCGAACTTGCAGAGCCTACCGCTATCGATGTAGGATTTATGAACGACCAGGCCTTCTTTTGTACCGCTGGTCTGGCATTTGATGCGCACATCGGAAAAATTTTCGCCAGTATGAAAGGAAGAGGTCTTTTGGGTTATATTAAATCAGTTTTCAAAGAATATTTTTCTTATACTTCAGAGGAATATGAAGTAGAAATAAATGGAAAAAAATCACGCCATCGGGCTTTTCTGATTACGGCTGCCAACGCTGGTCAATATGGCAACAACGTATACATTGCTCCTGGTGCCGAGATCAAAGATGGGTTTCTGGATCTTTGTATCGTAAAAACGTTTTCTGTATACAGGTTGCCATCAATGGCCTGGCGTGTGCTCAACCGCTCCATCCATAAATCGCGATTTGTAACTACTGTAAAAGCAAAAAAAATTACTATTCGGAGAAAAAATAAAGGACCATTTCATATAGACGGCGAACCATTTGATGGTGGCATGGAGTTTAAGTTTGAAATTAAGGAAAGCGCATTAAAAGTGCTGGTAAGAAAACAAACGTAGAGACGCATCATAATGCGTCTCTGGTAAAATCATAATGTCTCTGGTAAAATCATGACACGTCTCCGCTAAATAGTAAAATAAAAGTCCTATTTGAGGTCTGTTTCTTAAATTTTATTTTTATCTTTATCTATTAAAATTCTAATTTACCTAACACATAAAAAAATTATACAGATGAAAAAAATAGCACTCGTAGTACTTCTTTGCGTTCTGTTTATAAACGCTCAGGCTCAGAAACCTTTTACCTTCGGACCAATGGTTGGTTCAGGATTTAATATCGCTAAAGCAGACTTAAGTGGAGTTTCTGCTAAAGCAAATGGAAATTTTCTTGGCGGAGCCTTTGCAAGAATATCAATCAAAAGATTTTATATCCAACCTGAACTTTACTATAGCAATAAGGTGGCGAATCTAACACTACCTACAATATCTCTTACTACAGGACAAGAGGTAAAACAACAGTATAAGACGGGAAATTTTAATGTGAATGCCTTGGTAGGTGTGAAATTATTAAAACTTTCCGGTTTGTTTAACTTAAGGGTTTTCGCAGGACCTTCTACCTCTCTTATAGTAGCCAAGAAAATGTATTATGACGGTGCTAAATCATCTCTTAATAATCTCAAATCACAGTCCTATAATATTCAGGCGGGTTTAGGTATTGATGTTACAAAATTAACACTTGATGTACGTTACGAACAAGGTCTTTCAGATATAACCACAACCCCTGATAAGTTAAAGATCAATTCCGTAATGGTTGTTGTAGGATTTAAGATTCTTTAACAACTAATTACTCAAAATCTTATAAATCTTCCTCATTCTTTAAAATGAGGAAGATTTATTTTTATATGACTTATATTCAATATATTATATTCTATTTTTTTATTTATCTTCAGATTTCCCACAGATTTCCTCCCAATTTGAACCAGAATTACACCTTACTTTTGAAGTAATATGTTGTTTGGTTAAGTTGATTGCGGCCGGCGGCTTTGGCGGGCTGTCGGCCTTCTACAGAAGTTTAGGTTTAGTTCAATATATAGTAAAGTTTAATTTCTAATTAAAGTCTAGCGGTAGTGTTTTGAAAGAAACATTGCTTCTTTGGTGCCTGCCAGATCTACCCTTCATCTGTGCGGGCACCTTTTTTGTTTGCAAGTTGTTCATCGGTCGATCGAACCGAGACGCTAGCTATGCATTTAACACCAAATTTTAGTGTGAACCCCAAAACGACGCAAGTGGGAGATTCAAAACAAACCCGCTAACGAACTTTTTATTTTATCGGTACCACTTTTGCGACGAATTTTTGTCCGCC
>JANYCO010000356.1 GCA_025360235.1 Cytophagales bacterium | reverse complement strand
GCCGATCCGAAACCAGTGGTTACAGTTGCTGGCCCTGCGGTTCATTGTCAGGGAACAAGCAGTAGTCTTATAGCTTCTGGTGCTGTCACTTATAAATGGTATGATCTTCCTTATGCTACACTTTTGTCTTCCCCTGGAAACGTTTATGTAGTATCACCTTTAGTAGCTACGAGTTATAGTATCATTGGAACGGATGCTAATGGATGTATTGATTCGGCTACCTATGTATTACCGTTTCAAAACAGACCAACAGGCGTAGCTTCATTGTCTCCTTCTACGATCTGTTCAGGAAATTCTACAACGGTAACACTAACAGCAAATGCACCTTTCACACCAAACGCAGGCGGCGGTTATTCAATAACAGATGGCTTAAGTTATGTGAACAGTGTTGCTGTAGGTCCTACTCCTGTTACGTTTCCGGGTACAGGTCCTTTTGCAAATACCACTGTAATTAATACAAGATTTAGAGATAATTTTGGTTGTATCAGTCTTGCCATACCAGTTACGCTAACAGTTACTCCTTTTACATATTTGGCCATTGCCAGCAATCCATTATGTAGCAATTCTCCTACAGGAAGTATTTTAATTAAAAATCTTTCAGGAGGAACATCGCCAAATGCTAATTATTCCATTGATTTAGGCCCAACTATACCATTTACAACTTCCGTTACTATATCCAATATAGCATCAAGACCTTTACAGCCTTATCTTATACATATTACAGATAATTCAGTACCAGCTTGTAGTCATGATACATCGCTTACGATAATAACACCTCTGCCACTTGTTTTGGATACGCTTTCCAGTAACGATGTAATTTGTAATGGTGATGTGAATGGTTCTATTCCTGTAAAAGTTACAGGAGGTACTTCTAAATTTACTTACTATTTAAATACTACTGCAGGAGCACCTACTATACCTCTTACTGCCAATAGGACTCCAACATATTCAGGTTTAGGAGCGGGCGTGTATAATGTAATTGTGGTGGATGCCGGAGGATGTTCCGATACGGTAACAAATGTACCAATCGTGCAGCCAGCAGCGATAACAGGACCTAATGTAACTACTATTTCAGCCTGTTATGGTACTACTAATGGTTCATTGTCTATTAATACAGTAGCTTCAGGTGGATGGGGCGGTTTTACCTACTCTATAAACACCACACCTGTACAAAGCACCGTTTCAGCGCCGGCTACATTTACTAATCTTGGTCCTGGCAGTTATGCAGTATCTGTTCTTGACTCAAAGGGTTGTTCATTTAATGCTGGAACATATGCAGTGGCTTCTTATCCTCAAATTATACTTGTAAACGCTGTTGAGATTCCGGCGGATTGTAATAATCCTACCGGTAGTCTTACCGTGAATGGAGCATCTGGAGGTGTACCTCCATATGTATTTACAGTTAATGGTTCTCCTTATACAACAGGGACTCCTATTACAGCACTTGGTCCTGGAAGTATTCAATCTGTTCATGTAGTTTGTAGTGCAGGCTGTCAAGAGGACACAGTTTTTAATATTAAAAATGCAGCCCGTTCTATGCCGATTATGCGTATCATTGCATCAACCTGTCCAGGAGGCAGCGATGCGCGTTTGATAGTGGATTCTGTAAGAGCTAAGAGTCCTTCAGTACCACCATATAAATTGGATTTCTTTAAAAATACGTCTCCATTGGTATCAGTGGGAGGAAGTATGATTTTGGCGACTGCAACTACATCGGATTCGATTGTGGGATTAAGTGGAGGAAGTTATGTGATGAATCTTTCAGATAATGATGGTCCTCCTTGTTTAAATTATCCTGTTGATTCATTTGTATTAAACTCTGCTCCAGGTGTGTTTACTGTTGTGAAGGCGCCTTATAATCCTTTACAAGTAAACAGTGGTTATGCAAGGGCCACTATAACAGATCCTGCTGCTTTTACTTCTTCTTCTATAGCACTTGCCAGTGATTTTGCCCAAAGCACAGGTACTGCAATTATATACAATTATAAAGGAGGTACTCCGATCAAGATTGGTAATAAAAAGGTTTATCAAATGAGTGTAGATAATCCAGCAGCTCTTGTAAATACAACATTAAAGGATACGTTGGGCAATCAAACGTATGTGTCGTTTAGTAATTTGTCTCCTGGCGCTCATACTATTTATGTAAGAGATGCTAATGGTTGTTCAGATACTATCCAAATAGAGGTGCCTGGTAAATTCTTCATACCAAATCTAGTTTCTCCAAATGCAGATTTACACAACGATTATTTTGAGATAGTTTCCTTGCCAGATAATTCAGAATTGAGAATCTTTAATCGTTGGGGAGAAAGAGTATTTCAGGACAACAATTATAATAACAAATATGACTTCGCAGGTCTTTCGGATGGCGTTTATTATTACGACTTAGCATTTAATACAGGAACTCGCTTTAAAGGGTGGGTGCAGGTTATACGATAATTACGAATTAAAAATTAAGAATTAAAAAAGCCACTCAACTTTGAGTGGCTTTTTTAATTCTATTAGTTTAACAAATTAATTCTTAATTCTTAATTCTTAATTAAATTTAAGCTTTCACTTTAAATGCTGCCATTGCTTTTAGCATAGTTTCTCCAATGTCTGCAGGAGATTGTACTACGTGGATTCCGCATTCGGCCATAATCTTCATTTTGGCTGCAGCGGTATCTTCTGCTCCTCCTACAATGGCACCTGCATGGCCCATTCTTCTGCCTGGAGGGGCTGTTTGTCCTGCGATGAAACCAACCACTGGCTTAGTACCATGTGCTTTAATCCAGCGGGCAGCTTCTGCTTCCATACCACCACCAATTTCACCAATCATAACGATTCCTTCGGTTTCAGGATCGTTCATAAATAATTCTACAGCCTCTTTAGTAGTAGTTCCGATAATAGGATCTCCTCCAATACCAATTGCAGTAGTTTGTCCGAGTCCTGCTTTTGTTAATTGGTCTACGGCTTCATAGGTAAGTGTACCCGATTTGGAAACAATACCAATAGTGCCTTTTTTAAATATAAATCCAGGCATAATACCAACTTTAGCTTCGCCAGGAGTCATTACTCCCGGACAGTTTGGTCCGATAAGTCTGCAATTTTTTCCTTTAAGATATTCCTTGGCATAGATCATATCTTTGGTAGGAATACCTTCTGTAATACAAATGATAACTTTGATACCAGCATCAGCGGCTTCCATAATGGCATCAGCTGCAAAAGCAGGAGGTACAAATATAATAGAGACATCAGCTCCTGCTTGTTTTACAGCTTCTTCTACCGTATTGAATACGGGTTTATCAAGGTGTTTTGTACCACCTTTACCTGGAGTAACACCACCTACCACATTTGTTCCATATTCGATCATCTGACCTGCGTGGAATGTGCCTTCTGTTCCGGTAAAACCCTGAACGATTACTTTTGAATTTTTATTTACAAGTACACTCATGTTTGTATTTTCTAGCGATTATCTAAGTACAAAAATAAAATATTTTGTGGCTTATCAAAAAGAAAGATTTTTTTAAAGGTAGAAAAGTTAAAAATAGGCATATTTAAATCAATTTAACCCATTATAATACTATAACCCCATGGTTTTAAACAAATCAGGAAAGTCGGTAATGATGCCATCTACACCTAGTTTTATTAATTCTTCCATTTCGCTGGCCTTATTTACAGTCCAGGGCACAATTAATAATTTATTACTTTTAAGGTAATTCAAGTCATTTTGAGTAATCAAAACATATTCAGGGCTATACATAAAGGGATGGAATCCCAATAGTTTTATATTCTCTTGTGCAGAGCGTTTGTTTTCAACGATAAGCGCAAGAGGAAACTTAGGATGTGTTTTATGTAAATATTGAAGAGGAGTTCTGTCGAAAGAACGAATCAATACTTTTTGAGAAAGCTTATGTTTGAGAATAAATTCTGCCAGCATTTTTGCAAACGCTTCTGGAGGTGGCTGAGACAGCCCATATTCGGCTTCTTCTGATTTTATTTCAATATCGTATATAATTGGAGGTAGATTATTTTCAGTGAGAAATTTTTCCACTTCCTTTATTACTTCTGCTAAAAGAGGTTTATATGCTTTTTCTTTTTTTTGTTTTGGGAAACGGGGATGAATTTTAAGTCCGCAGTCGAAGGTTTTTATTTCTTCATAGGACATTTTGTAGAGGTTGTATTTTTTATCTTCCTCGTTAGTTATTTCAGACCCATCAGGTTTTAAACAAAACTCCGGATTCATATAGGGTTCATGCGAAACCACAAGATGACCGTCTTTACTTACTACTATGTCAAATTCTAATGCATTTACTCCCAATTTAAGGGCTTCTATAAATCCATTTATAGTATTTTCAGGATACAAACCTCTGCAGCCTCTGTGACCTGTTTTAAATTTTTTGGGGGGAACAAACATTTTTAGATATTAGATTAAACCATTTCTGAATTCTTTTGTCAAAGTAATAAAAAAACTGATATGAGAACTTTAAGCATCATAATTTTATTTTTGGCAACAGTTGTTTCGTTACAGGCGCAGTCCTTAAGAAGCAGAAGATTAGACAGAAGAGCTGATTTACTTGAGTTAAGGGAAGAAAACCTGGAAAAAATTGATGCGAGGATTGAAAGGCGAAATCCAATGGGCATCGGAAGAAGAGACAATCGTATTGATCGTCGGTTGCGTCGAGTAAACAGAATGCAGAAAAGGGTGGAAAGTAAGAGGTAATTCCTGATTTGATTTCTTTCGTTTTTCTTAATAGTAGTTCCGTTGCATTTTAATTGAAAAGTTTCTAACTTGAATGAGAAATTTTTCAATTAATAAGAATGGATACAAGATTAAAAGACCCAAAAGTAAAAGCATTAGAAATTAATTTAGATAAAGCTACTTACGGATCGCTGGCGGAAATTGGTGCGGGCCAGGAAGTAGCAGCGTTCCTTTTCAAAGCAGGAGCGGCCTCCCAGACTATTGCTAAAACTATATCTGCTTATGATATGACTTTTAGTGATGCTATTTATGGTAAAGAAGAAAAGGGTAGGTACGTATGCGAACCACGGGTATTGAAAATGGTGGATCGGGAATACACCCTGCTGGAAAACAGATTGAAAGAAATAAGAGGAAAAGAATCGCGTTTTTTTGCATTTGCAGATACGGTGGTTACAATAAATTATGCCAAGACCAATCAAGGTCACGGGTGGATGGGATTTAGGTTTCAGACTTCGCCTGAAGCACAACCCAGCGAATTGATCGTACACATTCGTTTGATGGAAAAAGATGCCATCTTACAACAATTAGCTATTGGAATTTTTGGGATCAATATGATTTATGGTTGTTTGTATTTGTACAAAGATCCGGAATTGTTGTTGGAGTCGCTTATGGATACTCTTTCGGTTGAGCGTGTTAAAATTGACATGATTCGTTTTACCGGTCCTGATTTTGAAAAAGTAGATAACCGTATTATGGCACTTTGCCTTGTACAACATGGCTTTACGAACTCTGCCTTGTTTGATCCAAGCGGAAGTGTGAAAGAGCCAGCCGATGTATTTTATAAAAAACATATAATGGTAAACCGGGGACGATTCCGTCCCTGCACCTTAGTGAACATTGATATGTTTAAAACGGGTGTTGAAGAGTTTATAAAAGATGAAAATATTACAGATCCTGAAAATATAATTGAAGTAGCAGAACTTACTTTAACGAATCTTACAGCAGAAGGAGGGATTGATTACAAAGATTTCTTAGACAGAGTTGATATCGTAACTTCTTTAGGAAAATATGTACTCATTTCGAATTACCAGGAATATTATCGTCTGGTAGACTTTTTCAATCGTTATACTAAATTGAAATTTGCAATTGTACTAGGACCGTTTAACCTGGCAGATATTTTTAACGAAAAATATTATACGAATTTAAAGGGCGGAATATTAGAATCGTTCAGTGCATTGTTTAGCAGGAATGTAAAGCTCTACATATATCCTACGCGCAAAGCTGAAACGGGAGAAATTTATAATTCATCAAATTTTCAAGTACCAAATCATCTGATTCATTTATTTAAATATTTACAAGCCAACGAACGTTTGAAAGATGTGGTAAATTATCATCCGGAGATTTTACATATTTATTCTGATAAGGTAATTGATATGATTAAGCACGGACAATCGGGTTGGGAAGAAATGGTGCCTGCTTCGGTGCTGGAGACAATAAGGTCGAAGAAGCTTTTTGGCTATAATGGGTAAGGGAGTTATGAATGTTAACCAGTTGGCACGGATGAGACGGTGGTATGCTTATTTAAATTGATCAGCGGACCTGAAATAAAAAAAGGTCCAAGCAGATGCTTGAACCAGCTGGACCAGCGGGGCTGCTGTTATGCCCAGTACTTTTTTTCGGTCTATGCAAACATTGCAATTTGCCCATTGCTTACAGGCGTCATTGCGTTTATAAAATTGTCCCACAAATTCAATTTCAAATTGAGTTTGTACTTTTCGTTTAGCATTTTAAGTTCTCTTTGTAAGTCTGCTTTGCTGATTTGTTTTGCTAATTCCAAAAGGTCTATTCGCATTAAAACATCTTTTGTAAAAGTCCTTTTGGCGTCTGCAAAAGTTACCGATTGCAAAAATTGCACTGTCGTATCAGAATTTAAAAGTATTAAAGAGTAAACTGCAAACTCAATTTTGTCAAAACCGATTAAATAACAGGTGTCATCAAGCATTACGGGCTTGTTGTCTTGCGGAAGAATTAATGTAAAATGGAAAGTCTTGTAAAGTCCTGAAATGGCAACTTTGAAAGGTTTGAAGGAATAGTCGCCAATGCCGAAGATTGAAAATAAAGGTTTGTTATTATAGATACTTGATTTTCTTGCATCGAAACTAGATTGATGTGAAGTCAGGTACTTATATATTTTTGGATATTCACTTTTAATATATTTGGTTTCTTGTCCAACTTTTTTTTGCGTAACAATGGTAAATTTTCTTGTCTGACTAATTACTGTGTTTTTTAGGTCAGAACTTTTAAGTATACCGTAAACAAGTCCGTCTTCTAATTTTATTTCTTCATTCAATCCATTCACATAGTGTCCATTCACTTTGTCTAACTCCATAACAGTAGAACAATCGTGCTTTAAACCTTGTCGCCAAACAAAAGGACACTTTCCATCAATTTCTTTTGTGTGAATATAGGTGTCAATGTTTGAAACAAATTTGTCGGATAACCAACCGAATTTTAAATAGGAAGTCTTGTTGTCATAAAAGTCAAACACTTTGCAATCAAAAGTCGGATTTGAATTGAGTTTACAATATAGTAGTGCAGCTTCAACGGAAACATTAAATTCTTTTTTACTGTTGATACATTGTTTCTCTATGAATGCAATTTTGTAGCGATTTTTATTTTGGTCAAAAACTATGTTTTTTATTACGGAATTTTTCACCAGCAATAATAAATGTCCGTTCATATTCTGAAAGGTTTCAATCATTGTTAAGGTGATAAATTCTGCAATATCAAAATTGCCTTTACCAGTCATAGCGTCTAAGCCACTATGATTTTTGAAATTTGTTTTCTTTGGAAGATTAGTCGAATTGAGGCTTCCTAATTTTGAATTAGTAACCCAAGGTGGGTTTCCGATTACTAAAAAATCTTTTGTCGAATATTTTTGAGCCATTTGTTTAAAGTCAAAATCAAACACATTACAGTGAGTAATTGAAATTTCAGGTTTGTTTGCTTTTGGGTTATCGAGAAAAAAATCTATTATGTTGAATTTAGTTTCCCAAACGTAAGGCTTGTAAATTTCAATACCGAAAATATTCTTGATATGTTTAAAGTTTCGTAATGAGGCAATAATAAAATTTCCTTTTCCGCAAGTTGGTTCAATTACTATTTTAGGCGAAATTTCCTTTGATAATAAATGCAGTGTTACTTTATTAGCTAAATCAGAATTGGTTTGAAAATCGCCATATTCTGCTCTGTCAGGTTCTTCGACAACATTATGAGTAATCGCAAGAATTTCTTTTATCGTTTCCAATTCGGCATTATTATCAAAAAAATGTATGATGCCGAAGGTATCATACATTTTTTGATTTGCCTTTTCAAAAGATGTAATCCTTTTGAGATTATCATTTAAGAAATCTGAAACCTGATGAGAAATATTTGCTTCGAATATTTTCATCATTTAGGTTTGTTATAACTAACAATTTTGGAAATCCCTGGAATATCTTCGGTCAATACCACAATCCTTTGATATTGCAATCTCCATTGCAAAGCATTGGAAATAGTCAAATAGCCCTGTTCTGGCGGAGTTTTTAGAATTTGTTCAGCTAATTTTGCTAAAGTTATTTCGTCAGCAGGAATATTTTTGTCGTTGAGATAAGCTATGATGTCCGCTTCGTTGGCTTTATCCTTCACCATTTCTCTCAAACGAAAAGTTGTCGTATAGTCAGCCGTTCTTTCTTTTGAAACGAATGAACAACTAACAAAATTCAGAATCGCTGTTTTTGATTTTGGGTCGTCAGCCTTGTCGTAAACAAATACAAGCAAGTTGTAGCCAAGCCCGAACACCTTTTGTTTAGCATCTTTGAATGGGCAAGAAGATTGAGGTTGTTTTATTGATGTTACTTTGATGTCTGTTAAAATGTCTGCTGAAGGGAGATCAACTCCACTTGCGGACGAACCAATTGTAACTTCGTATTTGTCCTTTAAGTGCTTTTGAAATTTCTGTTCAATGAGTGTTCCAACCGCTTTACCGTCAGTAACCCCAAAAAGTTCCTTGTGTTTAAATTTAGATTGTTCAACACAAAAAAAATGAGCTTCTTTGATTAGAATTTTTATCGTTAAT
>JANYCO010000324.1 GCA_025360235.1 Cytophagales bacterium | reverse complement strand
ATGCACTCATAGGTCTTCCTACATAATATTTTACCATTAAATTTGGTTGAATTGCGATGAACTCGCTTAGATTCTTTTTGGTACCTGTCATGAAAATGAAGTTTCGTTTCAGGGTTGTCTTTTTTGTAGTTTGATCCGTGTACATTTTTTGAGGATCAATAAATATAGCATCAGGAGAAGAGAGGCCAGCGTAGAAATTTTTTCTTTTGTAAAAACCTCCAGGTCCTATACGTATTATTGTGCCACGTTTTGCAGAATTAAGAAGGTAAGAATCGTTGTCATCCCAGTGAAAAGCGCTGGTAAGTCCGTTATCAATCATTGAGACACCTGCTTTTAGTCCAAATTGAAAATAGGAATTTTCGCTAGTTTTTATGCGGTAACTGGCATTTAAGTTAATAGACATGTCCGTTACATTTCCTACAGTATGTCGGTAGATTACGACACCACCACCCATGTTTCTTGCTAGTGGCGCATCAATAGTTGCAAGGTACGTTTCTGGAGCTTTAGGAAATTTACTCCATTGTGAGCGGTAAAGTACGTTTGCTCTTACCGAAGTAGAGACTCCTGCTGCTGCAGGGTTGTAGAATAATTGTGTCGATTGGAATTGGCCAATCGTAGGATATATTTGTGCAGAAAGGGAATTGGATAAGAGAACAAGTCCTAAAATTGCAATGATATTTTTTTTCACGGTTTAGTAAGTAATATAAAAGGATAGATTTATGTTTTCTTTAGTTGAGGATCTGACAGAAGTTTTTGTAAACTCTTTGTTCTTTTCCGTCGGTATCAAATTCTTTGTAGATATAATAATAAGTACCAGAGGTTAGTTTATTTTTATTTTTATCTGTTCCTGACCAGTCATTTTTGTAGTCTTCGGTATAAAATACTTCATTGCCATTTTCGTCTAAGATGTAGAATTTGCTTTTCTTGGAAGGGTTAATATAGCCAATTACTAAAGCATCATTCTGTCCGTCACCATTCGGCGTCATTATTTGATTGGCAATCAGAGCAGGCTCTACAGGTGATTTAACTTTGATTATGATAGAGGCGATATTAGATTCTAAACCGTCGTTATCGAAAATAGTGTAATTGGCCGTGCCTCCTCCTATCAATGCTTCAAAAGGAATATAGGTTAGCCACCCTGATGTATCAACAGAAAATTTGCCAAGTGCAGGATCTGAATAAGTGGTTTGAATTCCAGGATAATTAGGTTGTAAATCTATTGTATAAGTCAGCGCACCTGTTCTTCCGAAATCATTAGAATCTAACTTGATTTTAATAGGAGTCAAAACCCCAACGTCTATACGTATTGTATCGTTGTTGGCAATAGGAGGTAATTTCTGAGAATAGATAGTTATTGTAGCAATGGCAGTGGCATCTACGTAGTTTGAAGAACCACTGGCGGAAATTTGCACAACTGCAGATCCGAGAAATGCCGGTGTAACAATTCCTGTTACTGGGTCAAGAGAGAAAACGGCATTTCCATTTCCATCCACTCCCCCAGCAATAATAGAGTAAGAAATGGTTCCGTCATAATTTGTAGGAAGAGAAGGGTAGCTAGAGAAGAGCAGAGGAAATGCACCTCCGCTGAGTTCATTTCCCTGGTCTTTAAAATTTAAACTTAATGGCGCTTGACCTATTGTCACCGAAATTTGGAAGGAGTCGTAATTGTGAGTAGCATCAGATGCAATGGCTACGTTGAAAGAGACGGTTCCGGCAGAAAGAATAGTTACTAATCCAGTTGTTGGGTCGATTGAAGCTACGGAACTGGCAGTCATCAAACTGTAGGTAACGGCTCCGGTACTGTTGTTATGGCTGCTGGCGCTTATATAAAACGGTTGGTCTCCATAAGTTACAGAAGGAATAGGGGCGTCTAAATATAAATATGGGTCTTTGAGATTGGCAAGTGAAATGGTAACCATAGAATATGCCATGAGATCATTGCCATCCATTATTCCAATACTTAAATCCATTGACATTCCCGGAGTAAACGTTGAATTGTCGTTAACAATAATATTTCCAACAGCATCAAAAGCAAATATACCAGTGGCATAACAAGTGGAACAAGGATAAATATAATAGTTTGTGATTGCGGCAGTGCCCTGAATTGCGTTGACATTGCCTACAATGTCTCCGATTTGAGCGGTAGCAGATATTGAAAAGGATTCCGTAGGACTGATAGAAGGAGGTACTGGATTTCCAAATCCTGAGATATTGAGTGTATATGTACCTTCATCGGAATCGTCATTTAATATTGTTACGATAGCACTCGCATTACCATAAAAAGAGGGGTTGTAGGTGATCGAAAAAAAAGTAGAGTCTGAGCCTAATACAGGAGTGGTTAAGGGAATAGGATTTACTGCGAAATCTCCAGCATTTGTTCCCGCAATGGTTACATATAATGGAGGGTTAGTAAGGTTTAAAGGATTTACTCCAAGATTTTTAATATAAAATGAGATCTGTGCAGAAGATCCACCAATAGTGACGGATCCGAAGTTGTAACTAGAACCTACGGCATAAGAAGTTCCGTTTTGAGTCAAATCTATTTCAGCAGGTTGTGCATAGGCTTGAGTTGTTAAGAACAAAATCATAGAATAGGATAAAATTCCGATTAGACTCAGTTTTTGTAGAAATTTCTTTTTCATAGTTTTAAATTTAATATTCAGAAATGGAAATCAGTTTAAATTGACTTTGTATTTTGCATTTGCAATACGTTGAATTATTCTTTGTTGGTTTGAAAATTGAAACAATATACGATTTATTTTTCTATTTAAATATGTAAAAAAGAAGAAATGGCTAATAGAATAGGCTGTTTTTTTATTCTTTCCCCCTTTTTTCCTATCTTTGCCGTGATATGTTAAATAAAATAAAAGAAATAAACGCCGAAATCGCACAGTTCAAGATTGAAACCAAAGAGCAACTTGAAGCTTTTCGCCTTGCGTTTATTAGTAAAAAAGGAAAAGTTTCTACCTTGTTTGATGACTTTAAAAACGTAGCAGTTGAAGAGAAAAAACTGGTAGGTCAGGAGCTCAATAAATTAAAAACTATAGCTCAGGAACGTTTTGATAGTCTTGCAGAAGTCTTGCAAAGTGGATCTTTATCAAGCGTAGATTCGTCTCTGGATTTAAGTTTGCCCCCCATTCCAAACGAATTAGGTTCGCGTCATCCCATTACAATAGTAAAAGAACGGATTATTCAAATTTTCGAACGCATGGGATTTAATGTTTCCGATGGTCCGGAGATTGAGGACGACTGGCATAATTTTTCTGCGCTTAATTTTCCTGAAAATCACCCTGCCCGTGAGATGCAGGATACTTTCTTTATAGAAAAAAATCCTGATATGATCTTGCGCACACATACATCCAATGTGCAGGTGCGTATCATGGAACAAGGCAAACTCCCTATTCGCAGTATCATGCCAGGGCGTGTGTACCGCAATGAGGCTATCTCAGCTCGTGCGCATTGCATGTTCCATCAGGTAGAAGGACTTTACATAGATGAGAACGTAAGTTTCGCTGACTTAAAAGATACGATTTACCATTTTGTGAAAGAGCTGTTTGGTAAAGATATTACTGTTCGTTTTCGTCCATCCTTCTTTCCTTTTACAGAACCTAGTGCTGAAATTGACATTTCATGTCTTATATGCAAAGGAAGTGGTTGTGCGATATGCAAACAATCGGGCTGGGTAGAGATTGGAGGCTGTGGTATGGTAGATCCTAGTGTGTTGGAGAATTGCAAAATTGACGCTAAAAAATATTCAGGATTTGCATTTGGAATGGGTGTGGAGCGTATCACAAATTTAAAATATCAGATAAAAGATTTGCGCTTGTTTACCGAAAACGATATTCGCTTTTTGAGACAGTTTACTTCGGCTGAGTAAAATAAAAATGCCCTTGTAAATTTTACAAGGGCATTTTTATTTTACTGTTATTGTTTTTTGGGATTAAAATCCGTCATCGTATCCTCCTTCATCAGCGGAATCTTCCGAAATGTCATCGTCATCAAAAGAGTCAAGGTCTTCTTCTTCCCATTTGGAATCGTCTTCAAAGTCCTCGCCTTCTTCTTCCGCGTCCCACTCTTCTGTAGCCTCTTCTCCGTAGCCTAATTCATCATCGTCGTCGTCTTTATCATCGTCTTTGTCGTCGTCCAGATCATCGCTTTCTGCGTCTTCAGCTTCAAGGTCTTTTACCATTTGGGCGGTAAGTCCTGTACGTGACAAAGCCTGTGCTTTGCTCATGCCTGTGTCCATTAGGGCCTTGAATGCCTCATAACTGGCACTTAGTTCATCGTCGCTTTGTTCGTCTAATTTTTTCTTCATACTGCTTGCTTTATTAATAGACAAGAAATGATACTGTTTAAATTTTCCACTAAATACTTATTTTTTTATCATATTAAAAAAAATATTTAAGAAAATATTTCTTTAAATAAATTCGGCAAGTACAGTTTGCCCTCCTTTAGTGACTTGGCCTATTTCTACCTTTATTTTTGCATCTAAAGGTACAAAAACATCTACTCTGGAGCCAAATTTAATAAAGCCGAACTCTTCTGTTTGAGTTGCTGTATCGCCTTCTTTTACGTACCAGACTATTCTTCTCGCCAGTGCTCCTGCTATTTGACGCATTAAAATACTTTGCTTTTTGTTATTTTCGATAACAACGGTAGTGCGTTCGTTTTCCAGGCTCGACTTAGGGTGCCAGGCCACCAGGTATTTACCAGGGTGGTATTTGAAATATTTTACGATGCCTGAAATGGGATTACGGTTAATATGTACGTTCAGAGGGGACATAAAAACGGATATTTGTTTTCTTTTACCTTGAAAATACTCATTTTCAATGACTTCTTCAATTACAACAACCTTTCCGTCTGCTGGAGCAATAATTTGATTTTCGTTTAAGGTGTATTTCCTTGTCGGGCTTCTGAAAAATTGAAGAACGATCAGAAATAAGAATAAGCTAAAGCCATTTATAATATACCTCAATATAGTGGATTCAGGAAAAATAAAATAGATGGATATGTTTAAAACTGCTAGAATTACCAATAAGGTAAGCAGCATTCGGTGGCCTTCTTTGTGTATGGTCATTATAAATTTATATCAAATCTGGAGTTATAATTCTACAAATATAATAAAAGGAATGAAACGGTACTTTTACAATAGTTCAAAATATGCTACAATAAATGGAAGAGAAATGATTAGTCCATCAAAACGGTCAAGAAAGCCTCCATGTCCTGGTAAGGTACTTCCAGAATCTTTGATACTCAGGCTTCTCTTGAGTTGAGATTCTACCAGGTCGCCCATGCTGCCGGCAATCACGATAACTAATGCCAGACCGATCCATTTCCATAATCCTAATGTTGGAAAGAAATAATTGAGTGTAAGCGCGATAAGAATACTTAATAAACCTCCGGAAATACTGCCTTCCCATGTTTTTTTAGGGGAAATTCTTTCGTATAATTTATGTTTTCCTAAAAATCGTCCTCCAAAATAACCGCCAGTGTCGTTTGCCCAGAGTAAAAAGAAAATTCCTAAAACGATTTCGAAATTATAACTTCCGGATTTGAACGCTACATAGTGCAATAAGGAATATGGAAGGGCTGTATATGCCATTGCCAGAAAACTGAAAGCGGTGCGTTCAAATGGTTTTTCATGTGTTTGAAATAATTCGATGAAAAATAAAATAAACATTAGTGCAAAATAGAAAAGGTAGAAGGAAGGTTTTAAATAGCCGCTTACCACAAAAAAAGATCCGAAGAGTAAGGTCAGTCCGAGAACAACACCTGCCCACTTATTTGTTTGGATTCCTGCTGAGTTTACTAGATTGTGAAATTCTATTAGAGAGAATATGGTGATAACAAAAAAAACAAAGAGGTAAGACCATTGATTAAAACAAATTCCAGAGAGGATAATGGCAGCTCCTGTAACCCCTACAAATAGGCGCTGCTGGAGGTTTGACATTTTTGATA
>JANYCO010000240.1 GCA_025360235.1 Cytophagales bacterium | reverse complement strand
CGTCTGGACCCACTACCATATCTACAATTTGTTCTTCCTCTAATAATTGGGCCTTCAGCCTTTCGGCCATGCAACCCAGAACACCTATCAGTAATTCAGGGTTTCTCTTTTTAAGCTGAATAAACTGTTTGAGTTTGTTTCGGACTTTTTGCTCAGCATTATCGCGAATAGAACATGTATTCAAAAAGATAACATCTGCTGTTTCTACGTTTGACGTAGTATCAAATCCATTATCATGCATTATAGAAGTTACAATCTCGCTATCAGAAAAATTCATCTGGCAGCCGTAGCTTTCTATATACAATTTCCTTTTTTTACCGGTATTTTGTTCAGTCGATATTCTAGGCAAATCACATAATGCCTTTTCCTCTTCTGTTGGGATAATTTCGAGATCTTTAATTATTTGTCTCATCAAACATAATTTGAGACGCAAATTTAGTTAAAATAATTGAATTTATGACAGAATGGCAGGAATTTATTCGAATAAACTAAAGCTTTCTCCAGGATAAATTTTAGGAGCAACCTGAATACATTCAGGATAATCGTATTCAGAAGAGTTTACTACTTTGTGGGCTTGGTAGTAGCTCATTTTTTCAGTGTCGTAGGGTTGTAAAAAGGAAAGGATTTCCTGATCCGTTAGCTTATCAGAGAGCCATTTTTTTTCGTTTTCAGGAGTCAGGATCACAGGCATTCGATCGTTGATCTCACTTAAAAGTTTATTAGCTGTGGTGGTTATAATAGCAAATGAATTTATTATTTCTCCTTTAGAATTTTCCCAGTAATCCCAGATACCTGCAAAGGCAAAAATTTCATCGTTGGATAATGTTATTCGGTAAGGGACTTTATTTTTCCCAATTCTCTTCCATTCAAAATAACCATCCGATAGAATGAGACATCGTTGTGATTTAATCGCTTGTTTGAAGGGAGCTTTAGAAAGAATGTTTTCTGCTTTTGCGTTTATTAGATTATTTCCGGCAGATTCATCCAGTGACCAGTTGGGAATTAATCCCCAGCTAAAAAATGAAAGTTCGTCGGCTCTTCTGTTTGTAATTACCGGCATAGTCTGTCCCGAAGCTACGTTGTATCGCGCTTTCCAAGATTCGGGAGAAGAAACCCCAAATCTTTTAGAAATAAGTTCTTTATTTTTTGTTAAAGAATACCGCGTGCACATTTTGGGTTTGGAATTAATTACTTGGAAGGCAAATCTATCAATAATATGTTTGATTATCAACAGGTAAGTAAAAGATTATTAAAAGAGAAGTTTAATTTCTTATTCCGTGCTTAACATTAATGTGATCAAACCAGACATATAGGAGAATATAAGGAGGAAGGCTCCTGCCAACATGGTAACTAAGAACCATGGTAAGGCAGTAAGAGTGAGCAGATAAAATACTCCTGAAAATAGTGCGAAAACGATTAATAAACGAACAATGATTGGATAAGGAACTCTAACCTCCAATTTCGTATGAGTATAATAGACATAGCTCATAGAAAGGAATACTGCGCTAGCCACTGTAATCCACGCTGAAGCAATAGGTCCATAAATAGGAATGAAAATAAAATTACCGATGACATTAATAATAATACTTCCTACAATCATTTTACTTACTTGCTTTTCAAAACCTGTGGAGGTTAGAAGAGTGCTATATATAGCGAACATTCCATGAAGGGCTGCAGAGAAAAATAATATTTTTAAAACATCAGCCATAATCATGATTTGTTCCGGACTACTGTTTTTCTGCTGAAAAAATAATTTCTCTCCATAGAAATAAACAAAAACAGTCAGAAAAACCATAGGAACAGAAGCCACCACCTGACCAAAATTGATAAGTTTTTGTTTTTCTTTAGTGTTTGAAAGGTGGTAAGCAAACTTTGCAAAAAAGATTGGAAGTATTGTCCAGAGGTACATCATTGAAGCATCAAGGAATCGGTAAGCGGCAGCATATAAGCCTGCGTCGCCGTGTTTCTTAACATCTAAAGATACTCTGGACAGGTAATCGATGATTACGGTATCCACTTTTTCATTTAGTGAATATAAAATGGTAATGATGGCGAAAGGGATACTTTGCTTGATTAGATTTTTTAATTTATCAGGATCAAGTTTTGGAGCTATATAATCAAATAATTTAATGCTAACAATATAGAAAACAACAACCGTAACCAGTAGTGAGGCTAACCTTGCATATATAAACAAGTCTATAGTAATTTTTTGCGAAAGCATGATCACCACTAAAAGTATGAGGATAAATTTATCCATTACTGAAGCTGTTGAGTCGACCATAAAATGCTGATTGGCCTGAAAATTTGCGCGGAAAAAAAATATCAGCTGAACAAGTGCCTGAGCAAAGCACAAAACGGCTAAGAAGTAAATTTCTCTTTCCCCATATCCTAAAGCCCATCCCAAAATGGACATTAAAAAAGGATAGAGCACCAACATAAATAATTTTAGTGCAAAAATATTGGAAAATACTTCTTTAATTCTTGTAGGTTCGGAAGCTAGTTTTTTAGTTACAAACTGATTCAATCCAATATCAGTAAGAGAAGCGAAAATATAGCCCAAGGAAAACAAAGCGGTGTATAGCCCAAATTCTGAGTGCCCCATTTTGTCTTGAACATCGTTTTCTAAAATTATCCAGACTGGCTTAATTAAAACATTCAGAAGAACTACAAAACTTATATTTCCAAATAATTTCCTAATAACAAGGGGTGTTTAAAATGTGACCAAACATACGAAGTTTTTCTGACTCTGAATGTTTTTCATTTCAACGCTTACAAAATTGAATAATTGTTGTAAAAACATCATGTTTATAAATTTTTATCAACTGATTGATTTTCATATAGTTTTTTGCGAATAAGGACTGCTATTAGCGTATAGTAAAATATGTCTTAATGTCTTATATTTGCCCTTTAAGCCTAAAATATTAGCAGAGACATTGATGAATCCTTCTATTAAAGATAAATACCAACCCGTTATAGGATTGGAAGTACATGCGCAGTTGAGTACCGGTAGTAAAATTTTTGCTTCAGACTCCACAGAGTTTGGGAATATGCCCAATACCAATATTAGTGTTATCACGCTGGCACATCCTGGAGTATTGCCCAAACTTAATAAAAAAGTGGTTGAATACGCCATCAAAATGGGTATTGCATGCGGCTGCGAGATCAATAGAATCAATTTCTTTGACCGTAAAAATTATTTCTACCCAGATCTTCCAAAAGGTTATCAGATTACTCAGGACAAAGCGCCTATCTGTAAAGGAGGAGGATTTAACGTTAAGACTAAAGAAGGTGAAAAATTTATCCAGTTGAATCGAATCCATATGGAAGATGATGCAGGTAAAAATTTACACCTTGATGGAGAGACGGATACTCTGGTCGACTACAACAGAGCTGGGGTACCGCTTATAGAGATCGTAACAGAGCCTGATATTCGCACTTCTGATGAAGCTGCAGCTTTGTTGACAGAGATCCGTAAATTGGTACGTTACCTTGATATATGTGATGGTAATATGGAAGAGGGATCACTTCGTTGTGATGCTAACGTTTCTGTGATGCTTAAGGGTGCAAAACAATATGGGAAGAAAGTGGAAGTTAAAAACATGAACTCCATTCGAAATGTACAACGTGCCATTGAATTTGAAATAGAAAGACAGATAGCAGAGATAGAAGCAGGAAAGGAAATTGTTTCTGAATCCCGTCAATTTGATACCGTTCATTTTACTACGCACAGCATGCGTACGAAAGAGGAACTGAACGATTATCGTTATTTCCCGGAACCCGATCTTCAACCTTTAAAAATTTCAGATGAATGGTTGAACAGTATTAAAGCTGCAATGCCAACACTTCCTCAGGAGTTGGTAGATAAATTTGTGAAGGAATATGGTTTACCGGAATATGATGCTATGGTCATCACAGATACAAAAGAAATAGCCTTCTATTTCGAAGAATTATGTAAAAATACCAAAAACTACAAAGCCGCATCCAACTGGATGATGGGCCCTGTGAAATCTTATCTGAACGAGCTTACGATGAGTATTTCACAATTGACCGTTTCTCCTAAAACCCTGGCGGAACTTATAGCAGTAGTAGATTCGGGAAAAGTTAGTTTTGCTATGGCAGCAACTAAAATATTCCCTGAATTGGTAAAAGTAGATGGTCGTTCGGCTTTAAAGATTGCAGAGGACTTAAACTTAATTCAAGACAGTAATTCTGATAGTATCCGACCAATCGTAGAAGGCGTTTTAGCTAAATATCCTGAGAAAGTAGCCGAATACAAAGGAGGTAAAAAAGGAATTCTCGCTATGTTTATGGGAGAAGTGATGAAGGCCACAAAGGGAAAAGCAGACCCGAAGGTAGCTACGGAGCTGTTGACGGAAATTTTAGAGAGTTAATTATGAGTTTTAAATTATGAATCATTAGTTGTAAAATAATATAGGGATGGTTGTCGTTCTAATAGTTGCCAATTCAAATAATAGTTTAAAGTTTAATTTTTAATTCATAACTAATAATTCATAATTTAAAATTTATAAAATGCAAACACCAATCATTCTCTGGGCCGACGACGAAATAGATTTATTAAAGCCTCATATTATTTTTCTTACCAACAAAGGCTATGAGGTAGTGCCTGTAGTGAGTGGAGCAGACGCTGTAGAGAAAGTTAAACTTCAAAAATTCGACATCGTATTCCTTGATGAGAATATGCCAGGCATGAATGGTCTTGAAGCATTGAATCAGATTAAGCAGATCAAACCGAACCTTCCTGTGGTGATGATCACCAAAAATGAAGAAGAACATATCATGGAAGAGGCTATTGGAGCCAAGATAGCGGACTATCTGATCAAACCGATTAACCCTAATCAGATCCTTTTATCTATTAAAAAAATACTGGACAATAAACGTTTGGTTGAAGAAAAGACAAACCTGAATTACCAGCAAAACTTTAGAGAGTTGAGTATGTCTTTCTCTGACAAATTGAGTCATGAAGAGTGGGTGGAAGTATATAAAAAATTAATTTTCTGGGAACTGGAGATCGATCGTACACAGAATAAAAGTATGGGAGAGATTATTGATATGCAGAAGAGTGAAGCGAATAATAATTTCTGCAAATTTATTAAAAAAAGCTATGAAGACTGGCTTAATGATGCCAATGTTTCAAGACCTTTACTTTCTCACCAGTTGATGAAAAAGAAAGTATTTCCATTACTACAGGGCGATGAACCTGTTTTCTTTTTATTAATTGACAACCTTCGCTTCGATCAATGGAAAATTTTAGAACCTATAATTAGCGAATACTTTAACGTAGAAGAAGAGTCAGCTTATTATTCCATTCTTCCTACTACCACAGCTTATGCCAGGAATGCTATTTTTTCAGGGATGATGCCTTCTGAAATGGAAAAGAAATATCCGGATTTGTGGTCAAATGAAGATGATGAAGGAGGTAAAAATAATTATGAAGAAGACTTCCTGAAAGCTCAGTTATTAAAAAATAAGCATGAGATTAAAAGTTCTTACCATAAGATTTTAAATGTAGAACAAGGAAAGGTTTTAGTGAATAGTATCAGCAATCTAATGAACAATAAACTCAATGTGATTGTTTATAATTTTGTAGAT
This sequence comes from Cytophagales bacterium, assembly GCA_025360235.1. Taxonomy (GTDB): domain Bacteria; phylum Bacteroidota; class Bacteroidia; order Cytophagales; family Cytophagaceae; genus JANYCO01. The sequence continues at coordinate 9,707 of JANYCO010000240.1, read as the reverse complement.
ATGTTATCTCATGCACGTACGGATATGGCAATGATTCGTGAATTAGCGCCAGACGAATCGGCTTATCGTTCTATTACCTATTCATGGTTTCAACATTCTTCTCTACTTGAGGCCTTAAAGAAAATTGCTGAGAAAAAAGTAAAGCTGGTTATCACTACAGACCACGGTACCATTAGGGTGAAACGTGCTTATAAAATTGTTGGGGATAAATCTGTAAATAATAACCTTCGATATAAAGTTGGTAAAAACCTAACGTTTGACGAGGGGGGAGTATTTGTAGTGAAGAAACCGGAGCGCTTCTTTTTGCCAAGGAAAAATATATCAAGTAGTTATGTTTTTACAATTGAGGATAATTTTTTTGCATATCCCAATAATTTTAACTATTATGTAAATTATTATAAGGATACTTTCCAGCATGGAGGGGTATCTTTAGAAGAAATGATAATTCCAATTATTACATTATCATCAAAAAAGTAAAAGAACAACAAAATTTTTAATCAATGAAAAATCAATTTAACGATTGCATGAACCAGGTAAAAGGTTTCATGCGAAAACATGCTCTTCTTATTGTATCAGCGAAGGTGTTGAAATTGCTGATCGTTTTATTCTTATTTTCTTGTGGGGGTAACCCAGATTCTTCAAAGAAGCCAGATACCGTTCGTGTAGATTCGATTCAAGGAAATTCCCCTCAGGACAGTGTTAAATTTAAGAATGAAGAGGAAGATGAAAAAGAAGATGATGATAATGGAAATCCTCTTGTTCCTCAGGAATCATAGACTTTGTAATGTTCAATGGAACTAGCGGATACTGATACATTGGAAATAATTAGTTCTTCAAATAACCTGAGCGAAGCTGCCAAAGAGGTAATTGGTTTTTCAAGTACTATACCTGTCTGGTTATTTGATGGAGAAATGGGTGCTGGTAAAACAACACTCATTAAAGCTATTTGTAATGTATTTGGAGTAGAAGACAATGTAACAAGTCCGACATTTTCTTTAGTAAATGAATATCAGAATAAGGAAAAATCGGTTTTCTACCATTTTGATTTTTACAGAATCAAAAGTGAAGAAGAAGCTTCTGATATAGGGGTAGAGGAGTATTTCTATTCCGGAAATTATTGTTTTATTGAATGGCCATCAATGATTCCTTCTTTGTTGCCTGAGGAATATGTAAAGATTGATATTGAGATAATTTCTGAGAACGAAAGGAAGATAAGTTTAGAAAAAGTGTTTAGAAAAAGAAGTTAAAAATTTAATTAACCATTAAAGAAAGTGAAAGCCAAGATACAATCCCTAGCCAAAGAAGCAGCGCTCTATCCACAGGAGAAGCTAATGAAAGTGAAGGAAAATGTAATGGTTCTTAATATTGGAATTCCAAAAGAAACGGAAAGTGGTGAAAATAGAATCTGTCTTACCCCTGAGGCTGTGAGCATATTGGTTAATAATGGCCATGAAGTTGTAATAGAGAGTGGAGCCGGGAGTACACCTAAATTAAGTGACCGGGATTTTAGCGATGCTGGTGCGAAAATTGTTTATTCACCTGAAGAAGTTTTTTCTTCTGACATTGTTTTAAAAGTAGACCCTCCAACCATAGAACAATTAGGGATGATGAAAGTAGGGAAGACCCTTATCTCCGCATTGCAGGTTGGGAAATTACAACCTGATTTTTTGAAAGCAGTAAATGATAGAAAAATTACGGCACTTGCCTATGAGTATATAGAAGATAAAGAAGGAGGTAAGCCGATTGTAAAATCGATGAGTGAGATTGCAGGAAGTACGGTCATGCTTATTGCAGCGGAATATCTAAACAGTAATAATGGTAAAGGAGTTATAATTGGAGGGATTACAGGAGTACCTCCTACAAAGGTTGTTATTCTTGGGGCTGGTACGGTGGCTGAATACGCAGCCCGCGCAGCCATTGGACTAGGTGCTGAAGTAAAGTTGTTTGACAACCATATCTATAAACTTAGAAGATTAAAACATAATCTCGGACAGCAATTGTATACCTCTACCATTGATTCGGTTACTCTTCTTAATGAAATGAAGCGAGCGGATGTGGTGATTGGATCGTTGAGGTCTGATGAGCCAAATTCTTTTGTGGTGAGTGAGGAAATGGTAGCTCAGATGCGACCAAATTCAATTGTAATTGATGTAAGTATTGATCAGGGTGGGTGTTTTGAAACGTCAAAAATTACGAGTCATAAAAATCCAATATTCAGAAAATTTGATGTGATCCATTACTGTGTACCAAATATTCCTTCACGTGTGGCACGTACAGCCACCATTGCACTGAGCAATATTTTTACGCCAATGTTATTGCAGATTTCTAAAAGGGGAGGAGTAGATGGAATGATCTATTCTAAGGAGTGGTTTATGAAAGGAGTATATACCTACAAAGGTAATCTTACCAGCCCTAACCTGGCAAGAAAATTTAATATGAGTTACAAAGATTTGGAACTCTTGATAGCAGCAAGGTTTTAACTATATATTATAACCTTAATTTTTTACCACTTTGTAATTTTTGGTTTCTCCGGTATTAATTACTTCGATAAAATAAATACCCTTCTTCCATTCTATTGTTTGTAATGTTGTAGCTAGAGTTAATTGAGCAGAAGATAATTTTGCAATTACATTTCCTAAAATATCCGTGACGATAATTTCTTCAGGTATTTTATTGAAATCAATATGTAAAACATCCTGACTTGGATTTGGATATATTTTTATATCTAAAGCTTCTGACTCAATGGTTATAATGGAAGAGTAAGTAGTAGCGCCATTTAAGTCTACTTGTTTTAATCTGTAATAGGCATTTTCACCCCTACCAATTTTCTTATCAAGATAAGAGTAATTTTTATTTTGGGAAGAGTTTCCTGTGCCATATTCAATGTGAATTGTTTCAAAATTTATTCCATCCAACGATCTTTCCAATTGAAATTCTTTGTTGTCTTTTTCGAAAGCCGTAGACCATTGAAGTAGAACATTCTCTTTTAAATTTGAAGCATTAAAATAAAGTAATCCAACAGGCATTGGTGTGTTTACGGTTGTATTTATATAGTTGATATTAAAGCCTGCTGTTTCTATTACCAGTTTTAAAATATGTGCACCAGCAGTGATGCCGGTAGTTACTTTAGTAGTATTGCCCCAGGTAGTCCAGCTTCCGGTGCTTGGAATATTAACAGTACCTGTTACGTTTACTCCATCAATTTCTACATGCACGGCTCCTCCTGCTGCGGGAGCAGCTGTACGGAATATAAAATTGTAGGTAGCACTTGTCGTTACATTTACTGAGTAGGTAAGCCATTCTCCTGCCACAGTCCATCCGATATCTGATCCTCCTCCTACGTCACCAGTAGGTTCTAAGTCTACTCCTTCTTCTGTTCTGTAGGTATAGCCACAGCAGACAGTTCCATCGTTGAAGGGAGTAGCATCATAATAAGTTGGGATATCGCAACCAAGGTCATAATTTTCTACTTCCACTTTTCCAGGGATTGTAGCAACACCAATGAAAGGTACCTGGGTCGTAATGTCAACTATCCGAACATAATCCACTTCGAGTGTTGGTTTAGTTAGTACCACTCCTGCATCAGCCAATACTCCAGTATAAGAGCCGCCAACCGCAAGGTTAATGATCATATAGTAGGGAATAGTCCACGGCCATGTAGTGGAGTTGCTGGTAGGAGTTAACGTATTTGGAGTGAGATAATTTGTTTCTACTTTATACAATACATTATCTACATACATTCTTATAGAAGTAGGACTCCATTCTACAGCGTAAAGATGAAAAGCGGCAGAGAAGTCTATCGCTCCATTAATATAACTATTTCCATCATATTTATTATTTGGCCAAAGTTGTCCATAATGGAGTGTGCCATTAACTTGGTTTGGATTATCACCTCTGTATTCCATAATATCTATTTCACCTGAGGTTGGCCAGGGGATTGCTGAGTTATAAGGTAACATCCAGAACGCAGGCCATAAACCGGCACCTTTTGGCAATCTCATGTAGGCTTCAAATCTACCGTATGTCCAGTTGTTAATATTTGGTGGGTTAGGGACATCTCTTGTTAGAAGTTTTCCTGAAGTGAAATTTTTACCACTTCCTAAATAGTTAGCATTTGGAGTTGCAGTGATTACTAAATTTCCTCCGGTTACCTGAACGTTGGAAGGGAGGTTGGAATAATATTCAAGTTCTCCATTACCCCAACCACATAAGCCAGGACAACCATCTCCAAGTTCATAAGCCCATTTAGTAAGATCAAGGCTTGAACCATTGAAATCATCTCTCCATATTTCTACTCCGGTACATTGAGCATTTGAAATGGTAACTCCATAATTCATAATTATGATTTGACATAAAATAATGAGCAGGAGTTTTTTCATCTTACTTTACAAATTTTAATTGTTTCAGAATAAATATTGGTTCTTAGCTTTAAAAGGTAGCAGGCAGGTGCCAAATATTGTCCAATGGAGATATTGTCTGCTGGATTTGCGTTTGACACATTAGAAACTTCACGACCCATCATATCATAGATGGAATATTGAATATAATCGACTTTCCCGGAAAGAAGAATAGAGGTTTCACTTTCAAATACAGGAGAGAGAACAACTGCTTTTTTAGTTTCATTTTGAATAGTTTCAATTTCACTGCTTTGTTTACTTCCATCTTTGTCTACTGTTACTATCTTATAATACTCTGTTCCATTATAGATTTCCTTGTCCAGAAAATTGTAGGTAATTATATTACTACTATTTCCTGAAGCACTTAAAGTTCCAATAGTATGAAAATTCATTCCATCAATTGATTTTAGAATTTCAAAGTAATTACTGTTTTGTTCCGAGGCCGTAGTCCATTGCAGGTGTACGCCTTGCTCTTCAGATTTTGCAGTAAAGCTAATAAGTTCTACTGGTGCAGGACAGTTTACGGTTACTGTGGTAGAGAGTGTTGCAAAACCCATACAGGGATCCGGAATCAGAACACTGTATGTCGCAGTCGCAGCAGGGCTTAGGGTAACGGAGGAGCTATAAATATCAGGGGTAATAGTCGCGTTTGTTCCGTTGTTAGTAGACCATAAATATTTAGGTTGACCATAAATTTGAAATTCCCAGATTGAATAACCGTATCCAATCAGTCTTGCCGTTCCGTACATTCGCACATACCTGATATTTGTAGCACTAAAAATTATTTGATCTTTAGGACCAGAACCTGTTGTGGTTGAGAAAACGGTAGTCCAGGTGACGGCATCAGTTGAAGTTTGGATTTGGTAATCTTTTGCACGGGCAGCTTCCCAATACAAGACAACACTATCAATATCAGTAGGAGATTGCAGATCCACATAGATCCATTGTGGATCCACGTTCCATACACTTTCCCATCTGCTGCCTAAATTGCCATCAACAGCCTGAAGAATATTTGGTCCGCCGTCGGAGCTACTAGAAGCGAAGACAGGGTTGTTAAGTGCAAGATTAGTTCCTCTTAAAGAAGCAAGAGAAGGCAGGACCACAGGAATTGAACCTGTGCAAATGGTTGTATCCTGAATGACATGGGTTGTAAGTGTTGAATTTAGGCTTATTTGCTGAAGGTTACTTGACCCCCCTGTGGTAGAGGTAAATCCCCAGTACACATATTGTTTTCCACTAAAAACAGTAGCTTTAAGATCGTATACTATGTTGACCCTGGTAGAACCGTTAAATATAACTGTTAGGACTTTGGTAGTTGGATTATAATTTATTTGAAAATCATACCAGATACCAGTTTCAACATCAGGGGATCCCGCATCTATTTGAACCGGAGCTGTAATATCATTTGCACTACCATCATGCACAACATCTCCATTTATTTCTACAGCGATATGATCGAAAGTAGGGTCGTTATTTAATTCAGCACCAGTCCCTGAAATATTTTGATAAGTATCGAACTCAATTCCCAAAGATTGGCCAGGAATACCCGAAAATCCTAAGCCACCGCCACCGCCACCAGCACTAAGACAGCTTGTTTGCATTACAAAAACCATCCCGTCAGCTCCAAGAGGGTCTTTAGTTCCAAAGTTCATTTGTCCTTGTACATTAAATGGTTTATTTAAATCATGTTGAACCTTATACCACATAGATCCTGATACATTAAGAACATCCGGAGTCATTTGATAAACTCCACCACCTAAATTTGAGGTTGACCCAACCAATTGAAATTGTGCATTGGCAGAAATTGCCAATAAAAAAGAAAATACAAACACTAAAGATCTCATGTTATTAATTATCGTCTTGATTAAAACGTTTGAAAGTGTATACGGATATTATAAGTAAGGAAACTAAGATTAAATGGGAAATTTATTAGGAAGAGGCATTTTTAGGGCAAGTTGACGATTTTTAATACGCTTAGAAAGTATATAAAAAGCCATAATGTGCATTGAATTGAGGAATAAAGCTTATTTTAACATTTACATAGCAAATATAAAAAATAATCAAAAGATTGAAATTTGAGCCGTTTGTCAACATTTTGACTTCAAAAGGTTTAATTGAACAGGCTTATTAAATCTTTTATAAATGATAGAATCTTCAGTTTTTTTAAAATATCTTTTATTATTCAGATTCAGCGAAGTAAGGTGTTTTCTAAGCGTAAGATTTTGATAATTGAACACAAATTTTGGCTTGGTAAATGTTATAATAATAATAGAGATGTTTGTATTTTCTTTAATATTGAACATATTCCAATAAAGTATCCAAGATCAAATTACTATGAAAAACTATTTCTTAATTACTCTTTTTATAATCTCCTTTATCAGAGTAACAAACGCCTCAGAGACGACACTAAAAAAGGTGGACGGACAATGGAAGTTGTTTGTGGATGGGAAACCATTTGCCGTAAAAGGAGCTACTTTTGGGCGACCTCTTACTAAAGAAAATGTTGGAGTTTATATGAAAGATTTGAAATTTCTAGGTGTAAATACAATAAGGACTTGGGGAGCGGGGAAAGAAACAAAACTTTTGCTTGATAGTGCTAGTGCATATGGCATCAAAGTAATGGTAGGTATATGGATGCGACATGGACGCTCAGGTATGGAGGGAGATGATAATTTTAATTATTTATCGGATACGAAGGGATTGAAAGAAATGTATGAAGGAGCACTTGAAACAGTTAAACTCTATAAAGATCATCCGGCGGTTTTATTTTTTGGAGTAGGAAACGAAGTTACCCTTAATATTGCTACTGATCCTGAAAAGAAAGCTTATGCTAAGTTTCTTGAAACCGTTATTCTTGCTATAAAAAAAGAAGATCCAAAACATCCTGTGGCAGCTGTTTCTGCCTGGACATTTGATTGGAAGTGGTGGAAAGAATTTACTCCTTCATTGGATATTTATGGTATAAATGTATATGGAGGAGGAGCAGACCAAATTCCTGATGAAATGGCAAAACTAGGAGTAGATAAGCCTTATGTAATTTGCGAGTATGGTGTGAATGGAGAGTGGGAAGCAAAGCCTGATAAGAAGGGATTATTAATAGAGCCAAACGATAGACAAAAATACGATGTTATAGCTAAGGGCTATAGTCAGTGGATTACTTCCAAACCAAGTTGTCTGGGAGTTTATGTATTTCATTATGGAAATGCGAGTGATCATGGAGCTGTATGGCTGAGCATGTATTTTAATAATTGTTATCGCCCTGCTTATTGGGCAACCCGAGAAGCGTATACAGGGAAGAAACCAGTTAATAATATTCCTGATATAACAGAATTTACATTACCTGAAATAAGCAAACCATATGGAGAATGGATTCCTGTGAAATTAGCGATCACAGATATTGAAAATGATTCGTTGCAAATAAGTTTTTATTACAATCAACGCACAGGTGGAAGAACAAGGCGAGATCAAATTAATTCTCTGGAATTTCGCGGAAATCTAAAAACAGGTTTTGAAGTATTAGTTCCAAGAGAAAATGGATTGATAAAAATGTATGTTTATGTAAAAGACAGTTACAATAATCTTGGCATCGCTCAAACCTCTTTTATTATTGACAATGGAAGAAACACGGAGCGACTTATTCCTGGAGCAAAAGTTACCTTTCCATTTTATGTTTATGATGAAGGAGAAAAATATCCTTATTTACCAACAGGTTATATGGGCGATTTTCAGAACCTGAAAGTAGAAGGAGATAATAAGGAGCAAGTGCATTCAGGAGAAGCTGCTATGAAAATAACGTATACAAATTCAGGAGGTTGGTATGGACTTGCCTTTATGGATCCTCCGGATGATTGGGGTGACAAGGCAGGTGGGTTTAATTTAATGGGTGCTACCAAACTTACTTTCTGGGCAAAAGCTACCACTGATAATTTGAATGGAAGTTTTGGATTTGGTATGATAGGAAGCGATAAACCTTTTTATGATACAGGAAAAAAATCAGATAAATTTCAGTTGACAAAAGAGTGGAAAAAATATGAGATAGATTTGAAGGGGATAGACTTGCGCTGCATTAAAACAGGATTTATAATGTATCTGGGGGGCATAGGGGAGCAGTATTCGTTTTGGTTGGATGATGTACGATATGAATAATTGATAATTGTTAATGGATAATTGATAATTGATAATGCGAATGATTTTTTTTATCATTATCCATTATCAATTATCAATTATCAATTAAATTAAGACGACCTATACGCCATCTCATTTGGAGACTTTGCATAAGGGCCCAAGAACACACGTGCATAGATTCTAATTATCGCTATTCCATCTATTACAAAACTTAAAGAGACACATGCCGCCAACAACCATTGGTCTTCATGGATATGGGTGAAGATTAAATCTTCCCCAATGAATGTTGGGGTTATCGGAAATCCTGACAAACCTAAACAAGCAATGAAAAAGACTAGGGCTGTTTTAGGATGTTTAAAGGCGTGTCCATGAAATTGATCGAGGTTGATATTTCCTTCTAATGTTTTTAATCTCAAAAGACACATGTAACCGATAAACCCTGCTACAACAATTCCACTTAAATAAAGCAGCGTTTCATAGTAATCGAATTTTTCATTAAAAGAAATGGCCAACGCTACCCAAAAGTGGTTCAGTGTGATCAACAGGTAACTCATTCTTGCCAATTTCCTTTCTGTAAAAGCTTTTATTACCATAAGCAAACCTAGAAAGGCAAAAACTATCGGTAATGCAGCATGGATCTCCGGTGGAAATAATCCTTCATTATACAAGCAGAAAAGACCAAGAAGATATGCAGGAATAAAGATTAAAAGAAGTCTGTTTACTGAAAGAAAATCCATTTTGTTTCCTACCCACTTGAAAGGTTTCCATAAGTATCTGTACATGTAAGTATCCAAATTAAATTCTTTTAGACTTAAAATATAAAAGGAGTACTTGAATTTTTTTGGTAATGAATGTTCAATGGTAATTGGACGGGGAACGAAATTATAAAACTGTTCTCTTATAAGATAAGTTACCACTGAAGGAGAAACCAATAATTGATATGTCCTTAGGAATGCATTTCCTGCAAAATGTATTAGAGCAAGTGTTTCGAAACCAGCTGCGACTTCAATAAAAATCAATCCAATTTGAGAGATTGAGGAGTAGGCAATTTGACTTTTTATAGAGGATTGAACCCTTGCAATACTTGATGCGATAATACTTGATGATAAACCAACAATGGCTATAAGTATTCTTACAGAAAGCTGATGTTCCCAAAAAGGGAAGGTTCTCAACAGAAGGAAAACG
>JANYCO010000231.1 GCA_025360235.1 Cytophagales bacterium | reverse complement strand
TTACAAGAATAGGATCAAGTCAAAATGTAACAGCAGCAGAATTGTTGAGTGCAACAAAGATGTACAGAGAAAAATTGACTGAGCTGGACAATATTGAATTTAAATTTATTAAAGAAGAGCAACGCTTGTCCGCTATTAAAGAAGATCTTGAAGACGGTAAACAAAAATTGCTCGCCGAACAGTCGGTAAGTGAAAAGAGTGCAAAAGTGAAACAATTAATTATTGAAGTAGAAACGAAAGCTGATGTCACGAGTCAGGTAGATATGGCTTATCTGGTATCGGATGCAGGATGGTCGCCTAAATACAATGTAAGAGCGGTAACCGATGGATCGGAAGTAGAATTGGAATACAGAGCCAATGTATATAACAACTCAGGAATCAATTGGAAGAATGTGGCGGTAACGCTTTCTACGGCGAGTACCGAAACAAAATTAATTAAACCGGAATTGGGTTATGCCTGGAGTTTGAACTTCAACAGCAACAATGATAAAGGCGGCACGGGAGAAGGTAACCTCAGCAACAAACAATTGAAAAATGATAAAGTCGATTATGTAAATATTGAAGCTCCTGGATTAGATTTATACATGAATCTGGATGTAGCTTACGACATCCCTGCCGACAACGAGCCTCACATGGTGAGTGTTGGCGATTTTAAATTACCCTCACGTTATAAATATTATGCAGTGCCAAAAGTAGACGATAATGTTTATTTGATTTCTTATATAAACGGTTGGCAAAAATTAAATCTTATAGAAGGAGAAAGTAGCATCTATTACAACGGTGCTTTTTTAGGGAATTCTTATCTGGATACAAAATTCAGCAGTACAGAATTGGAAGTTTCGCTTGGCGTAGAGAAAGGAATACAAATTTCAAAAGTTAAAAAAGAAGACAAGGAAGCAGAAAAGACAATTGGAACAAACCGATACTCAAAGTTGATTTACAATATTGATGTCCGCAATAATAAAGCAAAAAATATAGACATTGAGATTACGGATCAGGTGCCTATTGCTGAAGATTCGGATATTGAAGTAGAAGTATTAGATGTAAGCGGGGCCACAAGGGATGAACAAAATGGAAAGTTGACTTGGAACTTAAATTTAAAACCAAACGATTTTATCAAACTTAAGGTGGAGTTTAGCGTCAAATATCCTAAGAGCAAATCCAAGGCTATTGGCTTTACCTTATTCAGATTTGGAAGGTCAAAAGTGATCTGTCCAAAATTCAGGTAGAGACGCATCATCATGCGTCTCTATCATCATGCGTCTCCATCAATAGGAAGTTAAAAGAAATTAAATTTCAAATTTACGTTCAGATAAGAATCATTTCTTTTGGAAGAAGTAAACTGATGAAGATAATCAAGGTCGAGTTGATTTGTGAACGTGTAATTATAAATTACTTCAAGAGAAAGATCGGTTTGTTTGCTTAATTTATACCGAAGACCAAGACCAATTGGGAGTACCATACTTCTTTTATCGTAGCGTTGATTGGTAAGACTTGCTACGGTTACCTTATCGTCAAAACCGTACCTCATTTTTTGTTTCATTTTCATCCAACCGATTCCCGTATAAATATATGGGATCCAATCTGGTCGTTTCTGATATTTACCTCTGTGTTCAATTAGATCAATCATTAGATAGAATTCGTATTTAGTTACTCGTGTCTGATAATAAATAAATGAATAGTCAGACAAAGAATCTTTTCTTCCAAAACTTCTGGAAGTAGGATAATTCATGGTAAGCTTAAAACCATTGGTTATTCTTGCTCTCTGGCGTGTCATAATAGAAAGGGAAAGGCCTGGCGACGCAACACGATTTGTTTTGAAAGGTAGATCGTTTCCTAAAAAATAGGCGTTACTCAGTCCGATTTCATAAGAGGTGTATTTATACCGATCATTGAACCCTTGTGAAAAAACAAAATCATTTGAGAGTAAAATAGCAAAAAGCAGCAGAAGTCTTTTAATAGCTGGTATTGGCCTCATAGCCTAAAGATAACACAAAATCGTTATTCTCCCAAGAAGTTTGAAACCAGAACAACAATCTATATTATCTACTGCACAATAAGTTTAGTAATTTCCATAGAGGAGGAGCCTTTTACCATTACAGAATAAAATCCTTTTGCAAGAGCAGCCGAAGATAAAGAGTGAGATGCTCCCTTTCCGGAATAATTCAATACTTGTTTTCCAACAGCGTCAATCACTTCTATTGTTATTTCTTGTTCTTCTCCAATGTCGTTTATTTTTATTTGAAGATCACTTCCAAAAGTAATTGGTGATGGATAAATATAGATCGATGGTGCAGTTGTAACACTCACAGGAACCACAGCACTGTAATTAAATTTTGCATCAACGTCTACCTGTTTCAAACGGTAATAAACAATACCTCTTGGAGCGGAATTGTCCGTATAGTCATAAGTAGTATAGCTATTACTGTTGCCCTTGCCATCCACTTCTCCTACAATTTCGAAGTTTATTCCATCAGTACTTCTTTCTATAAGGAAATAATCATTGTTTTTTTCTGCTGATGTAGTCCAGGATAAATTCACTCCTTTGTTGTTGTCTGTTGCTGTAAATGAAATCAGACTAACAGGTAGAGGTAAACTTACAGAGCAGTTGCTGAATTCAGAAGTGTTGCCAGGAATTGTAGACACATTGTATTTAGTAACGGTCACTGTAACTGTTGCTGCTGCTGTTACACCTCCAGTATAACTCCAGTTGCCGGAGGCATTTGCGAAAACGGTGGCGATATAGGTTTTGCCATTTGGATACGTACAGCCTCTGCAAGCATCCGTATAATAAAGATCAACAGTGTCTCCGGAAGCAAGACCTGATCCAAATACATTCGTAGTAGTAGAAGAAGCACTGATCACTGGTGTGGGGGTAGCAGCATTGGCGCCGTTTAGTTTAATACCTACGTTGGCCTGATTAGAAGCAGGTGCGCCACCTGGGCCGTTACAATAAATGGAATTACCACGAACGGAATTATTAAGTGTTCCTGCATTTTCCATGTACACTGCGCCATTCAGATTGTTGGCAACGATATTGCCAAAACCTGGTTTTCCAATCACATTATTTGTTGCAGTAAAGTAGCCTAAATAAATTCCGTAGTTGGCATTTCCCATTATAGTAGTACCGTCGGCACCTACCCCACAGTAGTTGTTCAGAACAAAATTATACGAACTCGTTAAACCCACATCACTTTTAATAGCAATGCCACTGGCTATTCCAGAGGTTCCGGCACAACAAACATTTCTCGCAGCTACTGTAAGACCACCAATCATATTATAATTACTTCCATCAATCAACCCTATTCCATCCCAGGCATTTCCTCTTGGGAGAAGTCCGGTTTTGTCCGTACCAAGATAATTTCCTGTAATGGTATTATGGCTGCTTCTTGTTAACAGAATTCCGGCGCCATTGCTAGCGCTTACCACATTTTTATCGATCAGGTTAAAATCGGAAGAAGCTTTAAGATTCATTCCGTTCCCAACAGGAAGAGCATTGGTACCAGCAGCATCCAGTCCGATATAATTTGTGCTGATGGTATTGTTGATAGAATTTGAAATTAAAAGCGCATCACTTACAATTCCGGAAAGGAGATTGTTTGATATAGTATGATTGCCGTTTGCGCCACCGTCAATTTGTATTCCTACTATCTGACGTATAGCCACAGTGCCGGTAGCGTTAGTTCCTATTCTGCAAAACTTAACCGTTACTTGTACCGCAGGGGTTACGATATATACACCTGCACCCATACCACCGTTGTTCAGCACTAAATTCTGTATGATCGACCCTGAGCAATTTGCAGCATTAAGTAGAAAGTGTTGTGGGATAAGCCCTGTGTTTCCGGCATCGATAATAACAGTTCCTAAGGCACCACCATTAATATTGATGTGGTTTGTAAGAGCAGGTAAGCTGCTGGCCAGATTGATCTGTCCGATTCCAGCGCCTGTGAATGTTATGGTATGAGGAGCACCAGTTGTGGAACTAAGATCAGCATTCGCATTGGTAATTGCTTGTCTTAACGATCCTGCCCCAGCATCAGCAACGTTGGTTACCGAAAACGCAGTGGAGAATGCTTCTGTGCTTAAGATTAAAAGGGCTCCTATTGTCAGAAAAAGCTTGTTGAATGGTTTCATTTTTTATTGTTTAGATCTATTTATAAGTGGTTACTGGTAAATAAATCTAAAGCGATAAAAAGTAACCTGAAAAACATCTTATTTTAGCGATTATCGCTAATTTTCATATTAAACGGATTGGTTATTTGACGGGTCAGCAACAAGCTTGAATCTTTCTAAAAGATGAAATAACCTATATAATTTATGAATTTAATAGTTTTTAAAGCGTTGAGATAACGGTGATTTTACATCTGATAAACAATTTACGGAGATCTTATTACTGACATATATCATATTTCTTTTTTGGAAGATCATTTACCTTGCATTAAATAATGAACGGAAAATGAAAAAAAATAATTTAGTAGAGCGGTTCAACGAAAATGACCTGATCCTTGGTAATAATCTTGACCAATGGCAAGAGTACTGCACAAATCCTGCCGATTGGAAAGCAAGTGAAGAAGCTACTTTTTTTGCTCAACTGGTAAATCTCTTTGCAGAAGACCCATTGCTTCCTATAGACCAATTGAAAACATTTCCAAGTTCTGTAATCCTTTCGTATCTGACAAAAATGCACCGTTATTATTTGAATAAGCGATTGCCAGAGATAGAGCAACAACTGGTACAATTATCTTCAACACCTGGTGAATTGCCCGAAACATTGGCTTCTGTATTTTCCTGGTTGCAGAAAAACATGGAAAAACATTTTCGGATAGAAGAGCAATCGCTTTTCCCATATATAAAAGAGCTGGAAAAAGTCAGAAATGGGAAAGAAAATTTTTCATCATTGAGAATGAAGTATAAAGATTTTTCAGTCCAACGATTTATTGAGTCGCACCATGATGAAGTGGAAAATAAACTTTCAGAAATTAAAAAATATATTGTTCGTTCTTTAAGTTCGATGGATCAACTATTTCCATATAGAATTCTTTTATTAAGATTGGATGAGTTAGAAAAAAATCTCAGGCTTCATGCACAGATAGAGGATGAAGTTCTGGTACCAATGGCATTGATTTGGGAGAAAGAATTAGAGGGTTAGAGTATAAAGCAAGAGCATACAGCAACAGATATTCTTGCTCTATACTGTTGCTGTATGCTTTTGCTGATTTTATCATGATGCTAGTTTTTCCACTATCTTACTCACAACACCCAAAGTATAATACTTCGCCACATTTTCTATATACTTCCCAAAGTCGATATGTGCCCCATCGTCGGCGCCATCTGAGATAGTGCGGACAGCTATATAAGGGATGTTGTATTCGTAGCAAACTTGTCCTACTGCTCCACCTTCCATTTCCACGCATAATGTTTTGGGCAGGTCGGTTCTTATTTTTGCTAATTGTGCAGAGGAGCCAATGAACTGGTCCCCGCAACAGAGTTGACCTTTATATAAAGCGGGTGATTGAAGAGAAAAAGTTTTTATATCAGCTTCCGAAATAAATTTTGTGAAATCATTTTTCAGAAATTCACGACTGCTTTCCATTGCGGTTTCAACAAGGTCGTGTGCGCATGCGAAAAATCCTTTACCTAATAGAGGTGCTTCAAATTGTGGGAAAAAAGGTCTTGCGTCAAGATCGTGTTGTACACATTCATCTGCAACTACAATATCTCCTGTTTTCAAATGTGGAGCAATGCCTCCTGCTACACCGCTTACAATGAGTCGGTCAATCCCAAATTTCTCTATCATCACAGCAGCTGTTACAGATGAAGCTACCTTGCCTATTCGTGAAAGGGCTACAACACAAGCTTTGCCCTGAAAGCTGCCTTTGTAAAACTTCCGCTTCCCTGATTCATACACAGACTCTACCTTCATAGAATGTATGATTAGTTCAATTTCTTCTGGCATTGGAACGAGTATTCCTGTAAGCATTTAGTTCTGTTCTAAAATTATTCTTATAAAATTATTAATAATACATTAAATTCAATACCTTTTCATTAGAAATTAAAAGCAGAAGATGGACATCGTTACACAACTCAAACATACTATTCGTGATATTCCTGATTTTCCAAAACCAGGAATTGTATTTAAAGATCTTACCACACTTTTAAAAAAACCTGAGCTTTGTATAACTATAGCCGATGAACTCTGCAAAAAAATTAAGCCATTAGCTCCTGATGCGATTGTTGCGCTTGACAGCCGTGGTTTTTGGTTTGGTCTTATGATCTCTACCCGTTTGGGAATACCGATGATACCAGTACGAAAGGAAGGAAAACTTCCTTACAAAACGGTGGCAAAAGCCTATGCATTGGAGTACGGCATGTCAAAAATAGAGATGCATATAGACGCTTTGCAACCGGGCTGGAAAGTACTTATTCATGATGATCTGCTGGCTACCGGCGGTACCGCTGAAGCAGCTTCAACGCTTGTAATTGCTCAGAAAGCAACTGTATGTGGTTATGCTTTTGTAGTAGAACTTGATGCACTTAAGGGAAGAGAGAAACTACTTCCATTTTCCGAAAATATTACCAGCCTTATTCATTACTAATGAATGCAACGTATTGGATAGAACAACTTCAATTGCTTCCTCATCCGGAGGGAGGCTATTATAAAGAGACTTATCGAAGTAACGATGAAGTTTCTTTTTCTGCTTTTGAAGGGAAAAGAAATATTAGTACGGCAATTTATTTTTTATTGGAAGGAAAAAATAAATCACATTTTCATCGTATAAAATCAGACGAGCTTTGGTTTTTTCATGAAGGGGCTGCATTGGAAATTTTTTGTCTTTCGGATAAAGGGCTTTCCATTATTTTACTGGGGAAGGATTTGTTAAACGGGCAACAACTTCAGGCGATTATTCCTGCAGGAACTTGGTTTGGTGCAAAAGTAAAGGACGAAAAAAATTATGCATTGGTCAGTTGTACCGTTGCTCCAGGGTTCGACTTTAGAGATTTTGAGCTGGCAACAAAAGAGGAATTTGTGAAAATTTTTCCTAAACAACATGACTTAATTGAAAAGATGACGTTGAGGTAATGCTATTGAAACGAATAAAAGAAAATTATTATTAATAAAACAATTAACAATTAACAATTAACAATTAACAATTAACAATTAACAATGAGTACGGTACTTAATCAGAACAATTTTTTTGTTAAAGAACACATTGGAATGTTTAAAGCATCCAACAGTTATGATATCTTGAATCCGGAAACGCAGGAGTTGCTGATGACTTGTAGAGAAGACAATCTAGGAATTTTCACGAAAATTTTCAGATTTACAAAATACAAAAAAATGACGCCTTTTGATATTGAAGTGAAAATTGCTTCAGGACAAACAGTAGTAAGAGTTAAAAGAGGTGTTTCAATTTTTGTTTCTACCGTTGAAGTGTTTGATGAAAACAATCTTTTGATTGGAAAATTTGCTCAAAAATTCTTTTCAATTGGAGGTAAATTTGATGTGTTGGACGCGAATGGAAATTTAGTTTGCAAACTCACCGGAGAATGGACAAGTTGGGATTTCAGGTTTGCTTCTGATACAACTGAATATGCAAGAGTAGCCAAAAAATGGGCAGGTCTTGGGAAGGAAATGTTCACCACAGCCGATAATTATATGCTTACGATTAATGAAACAACACCTAAAGAAGGAACAATGCGAAAATTGATCGTGGCTGCGGTGATGTGTATTGATATGGTGTTAAAAGAATAAAATAAAAAACGCCGGGAATACACATCGATTTGTAGCCCCGGCGCCAGGTAATTTAAAGTACCTGTTACTAAACCCAAAATTAGTGCTTTCCTTTTTGTTGACGTTTTATGTCAGTAAACTTGGCAAATTGTTCTTCAGACAAGATTTTTTTGAGGTCTGCTTTTTTTGCAGAATGAAGTTCTTTCATTTTTACCTTTTTTACTTCCTCAGTGATTGATGAATCACTTTTAAGTGCTTTGAACTTAGGTTTGTATTGCTCTTCAAGGCTCTTCCATGAACTTACCTGTGCATCAGTAAGAGAAAGATCTGTTTTGAGTTTGGCGAAATCCATTTCATGTTGTCCTTTACCCTGGCCATTTGGCTGATTAGCTGTTTGACTATGAGCGGAGGGAGAGAAAGCCATTGTGCTTCCTAGAAGCATCAGGCAGAAAATTACTTTTTTCATATTATTGATTATCATTTTTGTTATTACATTAGATGACAGCAGCAGAATTTACCAGCGGTTTTATTTCTGGTTTCTTAGTATACA
>JANYCO010000222.1 GCA_025360235.1 Cytophagales bacterium | reverse complement strand
AAAGGCAGGAAAAATAACTTCTCTTTTTGTATCAAACAATAAAATTACAAGTCTTTCACCTATCGAAGAATTTAAAAATCTGGAAAAATTATATATATCCTCAAATTTATTTACAAAATACACGGAGCTTTCTTTCTTCCCAAAACTGGAAGAATTAGACATCTCTAATAACACAGGAGACAATATTGGTAGGCGTAGTCTCAACAAATTTCCAACCATGGAAAATCTTAAATCTCTTAATTTAAGCAACAATCAATTGTATGAATTTAAAAATTTGAATACACTTAAAAAAATCGAGTATTTAGATATTTCAGGAAATTTACAAGAAAACCTAAAAAGTTTGCCCGCACTTCAAAATTTAAAAACACTTGATTTGTCGAGAGGAGAATCAGGCGATTTATCAGAATTGATAAAATTCCCTTCGCTTACTATACTAAAAATAAACGCCACTAATAATTCCAATATAGAGACGCTCCCTACAATAAAAACGCTAACTGAATTAGAATTAATGAATGCAAATTTAGATGGGTATAACGAAAAAGCGATAAAAGCCATTACCAATTTAACCAGATTGAAAAAACTAAATCTTGCAAACAATAATATGCAGAATATTTATCTTATAAATGATTCCCTGTTTGAAGCAAAAAGGAAAACAGGCAATACTTCCTCTCTAATTTCTAATATTCCTTGTTCAGTAGAGGACCTTACTATATCCAATAATAAATTATTATTTCTGGATGGTGTAGAAAAAATAGAAAATCTAACTACACTTGATATTTCTGATAATGCAATTTCGAATCTGTCTCCGATTCAAAATTGCAAAAAAATAGAATTTTTAAATCTTATCGGAAATAAAATTGACAGACTAAAACCTTTACAGGGTTTGGACAACCTAACGAAGCTGCTATTGCAAAGAAACAGTCTTACAAAAATAGACGATCTGATAAATCTGAAAAAAATTAATCATTTAGATCTTTCGGAAAATAATCTTTCGGACATTAACTTCCTTCAGAATTTAAAGACGCTCAAGTACCTAAACCTTTCAGACAATTCAACTTTAACTAACATTGGGGCATTGAAATATTTAGAAAATTTAGAGGAACTACATATTAGAAATTGTTCCATATCCAATTATAGTGTTTTGTATTCGTTAAAAAATTTGAAAAAATTAACTATCAACGGCATTGATACCAATATACTAAATGAGCTAAAAAAGCAGTTGCCGAATACAAAAATAGAATGTAACGAAATCTCTTACACTGAAAAAATAGAATCTGACAGATATTAAAAACTATGAAAATAATTTCTTCTTTCTTCATAACTTGTATAGTTACATTTGTGATAAGTTCGGCCTTAGCGGGAGTATTGTACCTACTTCACATTGATCTGATAACAGCAAACGATAAACTCTTGGAGCCCTTGGTAGGAGGTATACTTTCACTGTTTCTGATACCGGCCATCTATGTTCTTATTTTCCTTCCAATCTACCTCCTTAACAAAAAGGAATTTCTGGAATGGGAAATTCTAGTTACCTACCAACATTACTTATTTATCGTGTTGGTACCCTTTCTTATTGTCTCCTTCTTTTCTTTGTCCTTACTTATCGAATCTACTTATGCAAAAACGTTGCTTCTGCAATTATTCGTTTCTTCCCAAATGGGGTTTTATGTATTCATCAAAACAATAAAATAGTATGCTACACCTTATTGAAAATAAAATTTACTGGCAGGAACGTCAGCAAAGACAAAAGAAAATAGTATTGATTATGTTGTTTCTTTCTTTTGTATGTATCTTCCTTGGTGGAGCTAGAATTCATATTTCAGGAAATCTGAAAGGTATCTTTATGGTCTGGAATTTATTTCTCGCCTGGGTCCCTTTTGTGGTGGCTTATTTACTCAACCGTAAAGAAGAAAAATTACATATACTAAAACTAATACTTCCTTTATTTTTATGGTTATTGTTCTTACCTAATGCTCCCTACATCATCACGGATCTCATTCATCTGCGGCCCAGAGATGGGGTACCTTTATGGTACGATGCCATTGTGATTTTCATCTTTGCTTTTAATGGAATGCTTTTAGGAATTATTTCTACTTTGTTTGTGCATGAAATACTTGAAAAATATTTTAAATCAATATTAATCTGGGGTTTTCTTATAGCTTCGTTTATACTTATGGGTTACGGAATTTATCTTGGAAGATTTCTTCGCTGGAACAGTTGGGATATCCTGATCCATCCAATTGATCTCATCCAGGAATCATTTCTGAAATTGACAAGTCCATTGGCTATTGTAATTACTGGAATGTTCGCATTGATTATGTTCTTCAGTTATCTTATATTTTATCAATTGATCCACTTAAAAAATAATTCTTATGTTACTAAAATCACTTAAAAGTTTTCGCTATGCTATTCGTGGAGTTGGGAAAGTAATTCGATATGAAAACAATGCTAAGGTACACTTCATGGCTACAATAGCCGTACTGGTGGCAGGCTTCTACCTGAAAATATCTCTCCGCGATTGGTGCATATTAATAATTGGAATTGCTTTAGTTTGGATCACCGAAATTATCAATACGGCTATAGAGAAGTTAGTGGACTTAGTTTCTCCTTTGCAAAATGAAAAAGCCGGAACGATAAAAGATATTGCTGCCGGGGGTGTATTGGTGGCTAGTATTGGGGCGGTAGTAATGGGAATTTTAGTCTTTATACAGTATCTGAAGAATTAAGAATTAAACAACTTAATTCTTAATTCTTAATTGAAATTATTTTTTTCCTCCTCTTGAAGCTTCAATTGCAAATATCGTATACGCAAATGGAGCATTCCAATTGATGGCAATCTCATTAGATGCATAACTGCATTGATCGTCTATATAGGATTTTGCTGGAAGTTTAGAAGTATATTTTCCTCCGCAATTACCACCGTCTTCCTGACCAGGATTTGGACCGCCGCAAAG
>JANYCO010000122.1 GCA_025360235.1 Cytophagales bacterium | reverse complement strand
CAATACATCCTGAATGGAATGCTGGCCTGTCATAATCATCGTAAGACGATCAATCCCAATACCCATACCCGCGGTAGGAGGCATGCCGTATTCAAGTGCGCGTAGAAAATCATGGTCAATGTACATAGCTTCGTCATCGCCACGCTCCATTAATTTTACTTGTTCTTCAAAACGTTCTCTCTGATCAATTGGATCATTTAGCTCTGAATAAGCGTTGGCAATTTCTTTACCGTTTACCATCAGTTCAAAACGTTCTACCAATCCTTCTTTTGTACGGTGCTTTTTGGTAAGCGGAGAAGTTTCTACCGGATAGTCAATTATAAATGTTGGCTGGATATAATGTGGTTCGCATTTCTCTCCGAAAATTTCGTCGATCAATTTTCCTTTACCAGCACTCTCAGCAACTTCAATATTCAGTTTTTTACAAACTTCGCGAAGTTGAATTTCATCCATTCCAGTGATATCAATTTCTGTATATTCTTTTATCGAATCAAACATACTGATACGTTTGAAAGGACGGGCGAAATCAATTTCTCTTTCTCCCATTTTTACTTTTGTATTCCCGTGAAGGGCCATCGCCACTTTCTCCAGCATCTCTTCGGTAAAATCCATCATCCAGTCGTAGTCTTTGTAGGCTACATAGATTTCCATCACCGTAAATTCAGGATTGTGGGTTCTGTCCATTCCTTCGTTGCGGAAGTCTTTGGCGAATTCATATACTCCGTCAAAGCCACCAACGATAAGCCTTTTCAGATAAAGCTCATTGGCTACACGTAAATACAATGGAATATCCAACGCATTGTGATGCGTTTTAAAAGGACGTGCAGCTGCACCTCCTGGTATAGATTGTAATATTGGCGTTTCTACTTCGATGTATCCTTTGCTGTTAAAGAATTCACGCATGGTAGAAACTATTTTTGTTCTTTTCAAAAACACTTCGCGTACTTCCGGATTTACGATCAGGTCTACATAACGCTGTCTGTAGCGTTGTTCAGGGTCAGCAAAAGCATCATGCTGAATTTTATTTCCTTGTTCGTCTTCTGTTTCTTTCACAACAGGAAGTGGCCTTAACGCTTTGGAAAGAAGTTTAAATGAAGTAACATGAATAGACACCTCTCCTACCTGAGTGGTAAAAACATATCCGTTTATTCCGATAAGATCGCCTATATCTAAAAGTCTTTTGAAGACAACATTGTATAAGTCTTTGTTTTCATCCGGGCAGATATCATCTCTTCTCACATAGATCTGGATGCGGCCCGTAGCGTCTTGTATTTCTGCAAAGGATGCACTTCCCATAATGCGGAAGCTTAGAATACGTCCAGCGATAGAAATATCTTTGTAATCTATTTTAGCAGAACCATAGTTTTTAAGAATGTCACTTGTGGCTACGTTCACTTTAAATTGTTCGGCAGGATAAGGCTCGATGCCCATTTTGATGAGTTCTTCTCTTTTCTCTCTTCTTTTAATTTCCTGTTCGCTTAGAATCTGCATATACCTATTTCAGAGTTATTTTTGACTCTGGACCACAAAAATAATAGGAGTTGAATAGATAAAAAAATTTATAGTAAGATTGGGGATATATATTTGAAATAAAGGTGGATAGTTATCTACAAACATCCAAAAGACACACCACCCTAAGATCATCAAAGAAGACTCCCTACCATTTAGAAGTAACCATAAAGTACAATTTTCGGCATTTTCAATTACATTTGATACCTTTCGCTACAAATCCACTATGTTATGGTCCGTTTAATTTTTATTCTTCTTCTATCTTGTTTTGCAGTTATCCTAATAAGTAAATTCTTATTTATTGAACCCATTGTAACTAAAAAGGAAATTGTAGCTATCAATCCACGCTATGAGCCACTGCCTGAGTTGTTCAATTCTAGAGACACTTTAAATATTCATCTTCATTATAAAAATCTCATAAACCATTTCAACAAACCGTTTTTTCAAGACTTACCTACTGGTATAGCTTATCGAGAAGATGAGTCGATCAACCATTATTATTATTTCAATTATTCAAGAAGCGACAATAAAAAAATTGCGGACCTTGGCTATCTGGCAATGGCAATAATCAATTCACGGAAAGAACAGATAAATTTCGCCGATGAAAATTTGAATAAAATTTCTGACAATTCGATACCCTATTATATCCAAGAAAGGGCTTACTTGAATTTTCGATATGGCAAAACACTTGAGGCAGAAACAGGCTTTCGTCGTGCCATAGCTACAATGCCAAATTCTGATTTCGCTCAAACCGGATTCATTAAAACACTTTATTCGATAAGAGATTTTGACGGGCTGTCAAACTATCTAAGTGATAAAACAATTAAATATTATCCAGAATATATTTTATTTGAAACCTATTTTTATTCAGGAAAACTCTTCAAATATTTCAAACTTGACCTTGAAATATTTGAAGGTTCTTGGTTGCAAGCATTTGCGGCATTATTGGTGGTCTTGACATGGCTAATCTATCTATACAAAATAAATATCTTTACCTCGATTTCCACCTCAATTTGTATCATAACTTTTTTGCTTTCAATCCTGGCAACCGTATTATGCAGTTTACCTTATGGATTCTATGAAGTATTTCTGAATTTCAAAATAAGACAATCAATAGGAAACGATTTTCTCTATTCTATCTTTTGCATTGGCTTCATTGAAGAAATCATGAAGTTAATACCAGTAACAATTGTACTTTACTTTTTTAGGAAAAAAATTACCGAACCCTATCATTATTTAATGATTGCTTCTGTTTCAGCACTTGGATTTTCCTTTTTTGAAAACATTATGTATTTCAAACTTTACCCAAATCAAATCATTTATATCCGAGCTATGATTTCTGTGCCAATACATCTTTTTTGTACAACAATTATAGTATACGGAGCCAAAGTGATGTCATATGGAAAAAGAAATATAGATGTTAAATATGGGTTACTATGCTTTCTAGCTTCAATTACCCTTCATGGATTATTTGACGTCGTATTGATAAATGAGGAACTTAGTGATTTCCATCTATTCTCGTACATCCCACTTATTGCGGGAATATACGGGTTGAATCGGATTTATAACTATTCTATAAACATCTCACCAAATTTCATTGATAATAAATCTATTGATAATAAAAAACTACAACAATACCTGATCGTTGCCTTTACTGTAATTTTATTTTTTGAATTTATGCTTGGTTCAATTATGAATGGATACCATGAAAGTTTCGATCTCCTCATTGACTCTATGGCAGGTTTTGTAGTTTTGTTAGTCTACATTTCTTCCGGTCTCTCCAATTTTATTATAATCTATGACTATCGAACCGGAATATTTGATC
>JANYCO010000112.1 GCA_025360235.1 Cytophagales bacterium | reverse complement strand
ATTAGTGGCCATGCAGACGTTGTTTATGGTTCACGTTTCTTAGGAGGTAATCCCCATCGCGTTTTATTTTTCTGGCATTCTATGGGAAATAAATTTCTAACTTTCCTTTCGAATATGTTTTCCAATCTTAATATCACCGATATGGAAACCTGTTATAAACTTTTTCGTACCGATATTTTGCAAAAACTCTATTTAAAAGAAAAGAGATTCGGTTTTGAACCTGAAGTGACGGCTAAGATAGCACGGGTTCCTCAAATAAGAATTTATGAAGTGAGTATTTCTTATTACGGAAGAACGTATGAAGAGGGTAAAAAAATCAGGTGGGAGGACGGAGTGCGAGCGCTTTATTGTATTTTTAAGTATGCACTATTTTCAAGAAAACTATTTAAAATTGGAAAATAGTTAAAGGTATTTAGGTTTTGTAAAAAACTTAGTTGAATTTTTTGAAATAAGGATGCTGCGCTAAAGCAAGCATCTCCTTATCCCCATCACTGTCGCCATAGGCATAGATTTCATACTCCGCTATAGTTAAGACAGCCTTAATTCTGAAAACTTTCTCGGCTCCATAACAATTATTCGTTTTGAAATTTCCGGTTATTTTTCCATCCACAATCTCCAGCTCTGTTGAAAGATGTTCTACTTCCATTTTTTTACACCAACTCTCAATAATTTCACGAAAATTAGCAGACACAATAATAACCCTATGTTTATTTTTTTTGTGCCATTCTAATCGATCCACAGCCTCTTTTCGGAGCATCTTCGGTAACTGATTTTCACAGAATAAAACAGCGGTCTTTAGAAATTTATCACTGTCCCAACCCTTAAAGAAAAAAGCGGTAGCCATTTCTTTGGCTTTATTGTTTTTTATTAATTTTAAAAAATATAAAACTAATATTGGAGAAAGAAGCGCAAGACCTGCAAAAAATTTCCACCCGAATACATGTTGAGTAAATTGCAAATAGATATCCTGATGTGTAAGTGTTCCATCGAAATCAAACAAGGCTACTACCGGTTTTCCGTTATTATTTTTATTTGACATAATAGCTTCCGTCCTGAGTGGGTAATACTAATTCCAATTTTTCTAATTTACTGGGGTTATTGCTGTAAAAGTGTTTATCATTCAACACCGTTACTTTGATGCCTTGATCTCTAAGTCTTGCTGAAGTAGATAAAGCATTACTGCAAAGTACAACTTCTTTATTAAGCAATTTTATCTCCTCTATCTGGGCCCTTATCACAGCGGACTTTGGAAGGTTCTGAAGTAGCATTCCCTCAAACGTTAAATAAAAATTCAGCAGCATTGCAATCAATAAAAGTGTTCGTACTCTGGAGAAAAATTTTGTTGCCCGATATAAAAAACTGTAAATGATAATTAGAAATGGGAATAGGTAGAACTGCGGAACATACCTCGCCCACCAAGGATGAGGGTTTATAAAAACAGACACCAGTAATGCAAAAATTAAAAAAACCAACCAATAGAAAGGGGATTTAAGTGCAAATTTCTCATGCCGGACAATATCGCATAACAATAAAAGCGATAGTACAAACATACCACTAAACCAAACGCCAAAACCGCCTACCCGTGAATCAGCAATAGGATGCAGACTTACCTCGTCAACGGAATCAGTAAAAGGTATTTTTAAATTAGCATATTCAGGACTTTGTTTGTTCTGAGTTTTAGAAAAAATGGAATAAAAGAAAGCATATACTCTATTGTACTCACAAAATTCTTCCGGGATCTGGGCACATGATGGAATTTTTAAAGTATTCAAAGGATAAAAAGGATGATGATAAGCTGTAGTATTGGTAATGTAGGGATTGTATCCTGTTGTAAACAGAACAGAAAGATGCATAAATAAAAACAGCAAAGAAAGTCGAACTGTTTTCTTGAAATCCCAGGGCAATAAATTGGCAACTATAAAAAAGAAGGATAAAATTATGGCATAAATTAAACCTGTAAATTTTAATGTGCTTACAAGATGAATACAAAAAAATAGCCCGGGGATATAGTATGTTTTCTTGTTGTCAAGATAAAAGCTAATCAACAATACTACCATACAAACTATACATGAATATAAAATACCGTCCAGGTAGAATGTGAAAAATTGAGCAATAGTCACTGGATTAAAGGCTACGGCGAAACCAATTATAAAAACTACCGGTGTCTTAATTTTTTTTAATGAAAGCAAAAAACCTGAAACAAAGGCCGCGGCTCCAACCATCATTGTTAGGTGAAGTGCTTTAGCAGCTTGTATGTTTCCATAAAAAGAATACAAGGCGGCTTCTGCAAACCAGGCGGCTTTTGCATAACTAAAAACAAAAATATCAGAGGAATTCAAACCTTTGAAAGGACTATACAATGGATTCCATCCATTTTTCAATTCAACAATAGCTTGCTGATGGTATTCTGTTCCGTCCCAGGAAATGTCGTAGACAAATTTCAGAATATACATAAAAAAAAGACTGGAAATAGTGCAGGAAATACCAAGTATAACTAAGCTGTACAGCGTAATTGGCTCTGCTGTTTTATTGTTAATAATATAAATGTAAAACGCACTAAGGATAATACTAATAGGGAAATGGTAGGCCGTAACCGATATGGAAAATAAAAATCCAATTAGGGCAATTGCTACTAAAAAAAAGAAATTGCTTAAAAAAAAGTGTCCTGTTAACAGACAAATTGCTTGAGTAGAATTTATTGCTTTATTATTCATACCAATACTATTTCTTTACCACAAATGTATAATGAGGATACCACCACATTCTTTTTTTTGACGAAGAGACTACTGTAAACCCTGTCGTTATAAGCAATCCCAGCATCTTATTGTATCCATATTCTTTTCCAACTTCTCCGGCAAAGACCAGGTCATGTAGTTTGTTCATGTATACAAGAGGGCTTGATCCGTCAATGTCCTTTACTACTAATTGCGCTCCAGGCTGCATTTTATCGAAAATGTTTTTTATAAAGACCTCTTGAATGAAGGGTGGTATATGATGGAATACATCTATCATAAAGACATAATCATATTTTTTTATTTCTTCAG
>JANYCO010000102.1 GCA_025360235.1 Cytophagales bacterium | reverse complement strand
ACTCAAAGTTCTTTTGCTGTTGAGACAGGTACAGGTAAAGTATTGGCATGGGGTAATAACAATACTGGAGCACTAGGAAATGGAACAACAACAAATTCTTTTACACCCGTATATGTCTTAACTGCTGCTGCTACACCACTTACAGGGATAACAATTGTGGAAGGTAGCGACTACAGTGGATATGCTCTTTCTTCTGCAGGTTTTGTTTATTCATGGGGTCAAAATGGATCAAATAATGATTTGGGAAGAACCATAATTGGTGGAGATCAGTATTATGCAACTAGAGTGAAAGCATGGGACTATACTCTAAATGATGGAACATTAGTTGATCTAAGCAATATTGTCAAAATAACTGGAGGAGATACACATGGTCTGGCTATAGATGCAAATGGAGACCTATGGTCTTGGGGAGGAGATTGGGGTTCAGGGCAACGAGGTGGTGGTTCTTGCGGATGTAATAATCCACCTTATGCTACTAGAGTAATTGATCCAACAGCAACATGCGCAATAAATCAATGGAAAATCGGTCCATGGCTTACAGGTGTGAAAGAAATTTCAGCAGGGCAAGCACATTCAATTGTATTATTAAACAATGGAAAAGTGCTTACTTTTGGATCCAATACAAGTGGACAATTAGGAACTGGTAATACTACGTCTTCAGGTTGCCCTGTTTATGTAAAGACTGCCGCTGCGACAGACCTTACAGGTATCGTTTCTGTTTCCGACGGAGACCTTTGGAGTTTTGCACTTACCAGTTCAGGACAAGTATATGTTTGGGGAGAAAATGGTAATGGGGAATTGGGGATTCCTGGAAATACAACAGATCAATTGTATGCCTATCTTAACCCTGCTATTCCAACTTCTTGTGTTGGGGGTTCATTATTGCCCTGTCCTATAGCGGATCTTGGAGCGGACGTTCTTAAATGTCCTGGAACTTCGGTTACATTATTGGCTGGAGACAATGGCGATACGTATGATTATTCATGGTATTCTGGGCCTTCAGCAGGTGGTCCATGGACATTGATAGGTGCTGCTAATCGTCCGTATGCTGCTGGAGTGGGTGCTACCATCACGGTTACTACACCTCAATTTTACAGTGTCACCATTCATGATTCAAGAGCTACAGTGGCAGATAAATGCGGACCTTGTCCTCTTTCTACCGATATTATGCAGATCACTGATAGGACCCCTCCTCTCTCTACTAGTAGTGCCGGAGTTTGTGGAGGTACCGATGTTTGTTTCCAAATGTCTTCTACGGGAGCTATAAACAACAACGCCTTTGATTGGTATGCTACTCAAGTCTCTGTCCCTAAACTAAATTTGTCAGGAGTACAAAACCCTTTCTGTACTCCAAAAACCAACTTGGTTTTAAATGGCGGTAACTATGAAATTTGGGTAGACGACATGAGAAATTTTGCATCTACTGTTGGTCCTACTACCGCTCCGTGTGCTGCTACAGGAGGAACGGCCGGGTCTAAATACCAACAAGAATTTATTGTGTACAGTGATATTGTAATGACATCAGTCGATGTGTTCTACAGAACATACAGTGTAACGGCAGGTTTCGACGCAGCCAATGTAAAAGTTTACAGCAATGATCCGAATAAAAATTCAACGAGTACAGATGGTGTAAATGCACTGACGGGTTTAGTTTCTACAACCTATGGAGCATTGCCACGAAGCTCTGGTACGTTTGCTCCATTTACGATGTCAGGTTTAAATCTTACTTTGACAGGGTCTCCGGGAGGAACAAAATATTGGTTAGAAGTGTCGGGTCTTTCAAATGGTGAGTTTGGAGAATTTACGTGTGCTGCAACCTATCCTTACTTGGATGCAGTACCGGCTCAGACTATTGTGACGTTAAAAGGATCTACTACCAGTGCACAAGCCGTTCAACAAGCCAGTTTCAATGCAGTGGCGTACAACTGGAATTTTACCTATCAGGATGGTTATCCATGTGGACGTTTTAAAGTGACAGCTCCATCAGGAACGGTTATTTGTTTGCCTGTAGATTATATTTATTTTGAAGGAGAAAATGAAGGGAATATTAACCACATTAAGTGGGCCACTTCTTCAGAACAAAACACAAAGTATTTTGAACTCGAAAGATCGTATGATGGAATAAATTGGACTCCTGTTTATAAAGTAGTATCAAAAGGAAATTCCAATAGTGTTTCAGAATATTCTTTTGATGATAGAATAGTTAAAAGTGGTATGGTTTATTACAGAGTAAAAGAAACAGATCTGGATGGCGTAACTTCAAACACGAATATTATCTCGCTTGTATCAAACTTCAAAACTGAAATTACAATAACACCTAATCCAAATAATGGGCAATTTACAATAACAACAAATGGCGCTTTGAGTAGCAATACAATGATTACAGTTACCGATGCCATTGGTAGAGCAGTTTACCAGACAGCAGGAAATTTCTCTGATAAAGTGTTGACGAAAGAATTGGTGCTCACCAATCTCGAGAAAGGACTTTATTTTGATACCGTATCGGATGGAAGTAGTGCTAATATTCAAAAACTTGTGATAGAATAATTATTCTTTCACAAGTTTCACAACCTGACTATCATTGTCAGTAATAATCCTGGCAGTGTATGTTCCTCCTGACAAATTATTTCCAAACGAAATAGCAGAAGCTAATTCCTGCGACTTCGTTTTATATACTTCTCTTCCCAATACATCGGTTACAATAATTTCAGCATGGTCCGCTCCTGATATGTGAACGTTGAAATTATTATCAGAGGGATTCGGAACAATACTTATTTGAACACCTTCAAAGGTTATTGATTTTACAGGGCTTATATCCTGATGTCCGTTGAAATCGTTTTGAACTAGTCTGTAATAATTAATTCCTGAAGAAGGATAAGCATGGATGTACGAATACTCATGCTTTGTAGCGCTATTGCCATTTCCTTTTACTGTGCCTATAGTGGTAAAATGAATTCCGTCTGTGGAGTACTGAACATCAAAGTGGTCGTTGTTTACTTCGGTAGCTGTGATCCAGTTTAGCGAAACAGAAGAACCATCTTTCACTGCTTCAAAACGGATAAGATCCACTGGTGCTGCTGAACAACCGACTACAACATTCTTTTGACTTGTATACGTTTGATTGCAGAGCTGATCCTTTACACTAAGCGTTATAGTGTATGTACCAGTAGAGGCATAGCCATGTGTGGGTGTAGCTCCTATGCCGGTATTACCATCACCAAAATCCCAGTTTTCGGAACCAGCTACAACAGCAATAGTGGCACCATAATATTGTTTATAGGTGTAAGAAAAACTTTCGCAGGTTGGTACAGCACTTCCTACAATGTTAAGAAAAGGATTGTGCCATCCCAATGTAATAACTCCGGCAGCAGTGGAGGGATAGTTGGCACCACCTGGCGCAAGTGCAAATGCAGAAGCTCCGGTTTGCGCAAATCCTACTCCGGCAGCAGTTGCGCTATTAGGAGTGTTGATGACCGCCAGAAATTTTCCGGCAGCAGGGGCATCAGCAGCAGAATATCGGTTGGAAAGATAAATTTTATCGTCAGGACCTAAAGCAAGATTGCCGTAGCCTGGCCCCTGGCTACTTCCGGAACCAGTGTTAGAAGCACTGATTACAGTTGGACCTGCCCCGGTACCGATATTGTACCAGTACAAAGAACCATTAAGGTCAGTGAGGTATAAGATATTCCCATCAGGAGAAAATTCCAAACCATAAGACAAGCCCATTCCCAACGAAGTATTAGAACGAATCACAGCCCCTATGGTACCAGCAGACCAGCTTCGTACTTCAAAACCATTGTTGGTTAGAAAAGCGATTTTGTTGTTACATTTATTGATCTTCACACCTCCCTGGTATTTCCAGTTCACGCCATTTACAGTTCCAGAGAAACTAGTAGGGGCCGTAGTTATTGCACCTGTATTGGAAATGCTCCATATATAGAAATTTGTATTTCCAACGCCATCAACAGCATGGGAAATAATTTTATACCCGTCTGCATTGTCGGAAGCAACGGCTATAAATTCACCTACTCCTACCGGTGTGGTAAGCTGCGTAGGTGCACCAAGAGCAGGAACGGAAGAAACAGGATATACCCAAACGCCCATATTGCTTTGAGGAGAACAATCACTGCCTCCACTTGCATCTACTGCGGTTGTGATGTAATAGAAAGAGGTACTA
This sequence comes from Cytophagales bacterium, assembly GCA_025360235.1. Classification (GTDB taxonomy): domain Bacteria; phylum Bacteroidota; class Bacteroidia; order Cytophagales; family Cytophagaceae; genus JANYCO01. The sequence continues at coordinate 13,195 of JANYCO010000102.1, read as the reverse complement.
GGATTGGCAGGGTTTGGAATGCCTGCACAACCTTGAGTGGAAGAGTTTCCGCCTCCATTTACCAGAACTGGTCCAAAGTTTACGTTAGCGCCATTGGCAACTCTGCATGAATTGCTATAGTAAAGTACATTTCCATTTGGCAGACATTCGGTAGTAGAACCCTCCTGATTAGAATAAGAAACGGCGTCCCATACGTTGCCCGCCATGTAAACAGGCCCACCTCCCGTAAAGTCCATTCCTGCCCTGTGACCGAAATACCATTTTGGAGGTAAACTATAAGGAGCTATTTGTGCGAAACCCGCAGTTGTGGTTAATAACAGAAGGAACCATAAAGTAAAAATTTGTTTGGTATGCGTAAATCTTCTTTCCATATTGAATGGGTTTAAATTTTAAAATAGATTTCACTCTATCCTGTTTGTTTCGCACCAAACACTCAGGGTATAAAATGGCTTTGTAATATTGCTGGCCATTCAGCAGTAATCTAGTATATCAACGGTTTCCATTAAAGTGCTCTATTTAAAACTTCATGGAAGAGTAGCGCTGATCGTATCAATAAGGTATTAACTCATTATAAAATAATTGCAAGACAATGGAAGGTATTTCCTTAAAAATATGCAAAGAATAGTCATTAAATGCTTATTAACAACAGACGGTCTATTGCTTATTAATACAATTCGCAAGTGCTAAAATGTATTAAAATTGGGGCTTGTAGGGTGAGTTTGTCGCGTCTTAATACCAAAATTAGGGCTGTGTTATGTAGACTCATTCAATTTTTTTTATTTCTTTTTCCTTAGTTGAATTTTACTCCAAATAAAAACGCAAGAAAATTTTCATTGGAAGATTTTGGAAGTAAAGGGAAAATAAAATTTCTTAGTCCTGCAAGAATAGGATTGGCAGTCTGCGCTATTTTCCCTACCCGGTAAGAGGTAGTAACAATTTTTGTAGTACGATCTATTCTTTCTTTCTCGAATAGAGTAAACACTTTTGGTATATATTTTTCTTTTTTCAGGATACTTCCAAGTACCGCAGCGTCTTCAATAGCCATACAAGCACCTTGTCCCAGATTTGGAGTAGTAGCATGTGCTGCATCACCAAGCAAGAGTATGGTGTCGAAGGCAAATTTTTTGATAGGTTTGAGATCGGTGAGATTGGTCCAGAAAATGGTTTCCATTGGCGTATTCCGGATAATGTCACCTACTGGTTTATGGAATTCGGAAAACAGATCCACCAGTTCCTGATTTGTTTTTCTGCCCCAATGCATTTCTTCTTTTCTTGAATCATTTACTGCAAACCAATAAATCATTTTTTCAGAAAGAGGAACAATTCCAAATCTTTTTCCAAGACCCCATGTTTCACTAAGTATAGAATAATCATAACCAGCAATGGGAGTGTTGCAGATCCCACGCCAGCAGGTCTGCCCACTGTAGCGTTCATATGAATCCGGAAGAAGTTGTTTTCTAATATTGGAATGAATTCCATCGGCAGCTATCAGGTACTCGGTTATAGCGATGGTGCCGTCAGAGAAATGAAGTTGAATCTTGTTTTTCGATTGGGTTATATGTGTACATCGTTTGTTGAAATACATAGGAATAGTCCCAAGCTCTGCGGAAAGTATTGCGTGCAAGTCATGACGATTAATGGTAACCGCGTTACTTTTATATTTTTTTCTCAATTCATCCATTCCAAGAGTCTGCAATACTTTACCCTTTTGACTCAGTATTTTTGCATCAGAGTAGCGATAGCCTTTCGCTCCCACCATTTTCTCAATCCCCAGATATTCTAATGCTTTCCATGCATTTAACGCTATCGACAAACCTGCTCCTACCGGAGCAAATTTTTCAGAAGCCTCGTATACCTCACAATCTATCCCTGCATTTTTAAGGGCGATAGCTGTGGTTAGTCCTCCTATACCACCTCCGAGTATGGTTATTTTCATAATAAATTAGGTTTGTATTAAACTCTTAAAGATAGTACCTTTACATCCCCTTTCAAAAGGGTTAAACGAGCGAAGGTAGATGGAGAAATTAGAAAAGAATACAATTGAATTAAAAAAATTTATTGATCATCTTAAGAATAAAACAATCCTGCCAAGTGGCGACACTCAATTTTACGGCAAAGCGATTTTTAATTCCGGAGAAAATTCCAAAGAAGATAATGTCCGCATAAATATTCTGACAGGTCATCACGAAGGAAAAATATTGTTGATTGATGAGAACAGAACGTTCAAAGATTTGTTTGTGCGGTTTATACCGAACAGTCAGGATTATGAATTTACGGATACAGGAGCATTTAAAATTTCGGATACATCAGGGAAGTCTAGGATCGGAAATTATGAAGTGATTATTGAGGAAAAATAATTTTAAATTTATAGGGTTGTTATTTTCAATTAAAAGATAAAAAAATGAAAGGATGTGTCTCTTCAGTACTACTATTTATTGGTGTCATGGCAATTGTCATTGGAAATCAAATATCTTCATATGTACAGGAAAGTTTTGAAAACTCGATTACTATTGTAGGTACGATTACATCTATGAACTGCAACTCAACTAAAGTTAGTCAGGATTGTGGTATTAACATTGAATACAGTTACCAAGGAAAAATTCTTAATTTTTCAACCTATCTTCTACAGGATAAACATTTTTATAAAGTAGGGGATAAAATAGATCTTCTTTTTGACTCGACGGATATCAATTCTGTAGAAATTAAATCTCCAGACAGCGGCAATAGTAATGTAGGACTGGGTTTTAACATCGTTGGCTCAGTATTTCTGGTTACTGGTGTTTCCTTTCTTGTAATTAGTATAATAGCCGGAAGAAGAAGGAAATATTTATTAGAAAACGGGAAAAAAGTAGAATCGGATTTTCAATCTGTGTCAAGTTACTGGATACGTAAAGCAGGGTATAATTATTATGTTCATAGCACCTGGGTCGATCCGAGTTCAAATATAATTTATAAATTTAAGAGTGGAATCCTTAAATACAACCCTGAAAAATATATTGGCGATCGTAAGATTCCGGTTTGTTTTGATCCTAAAAATCCGAAAAGGTATATTGTTGACATTTCATTTTTGCCAAGCAATCTTGAAGCGTTGGGCGATTTTTTAAAAGGAGTGAAACCTGGTTCGGGCAAGTAATCCGTTTTCGCACAAAGTTATACTTTCGTTTCCTCTATATTCGATAAGAATTAGATAATTTAGTAGTACTTTTCATTCCCAATATTTGGTATATTTGTACTACAACCATCCGGAAGAATGAAACATTTATACGAAGTAGTCAATCAGCTTTCTGCATTAGAGAATAAGTTAAGCAACACAGAAGAATACCAACGTTATTTTGTCCGTTGCAGACAATCGTTTGCAGAAATGGGGATCAGTTATTTTACGCCACTGAATGAAAAATACAACGAGACCCGAACCGATGTGGAAGCAAATATTACAGGAACGGAAACTAAAAATATGGTCATTACACAAGTGATCAAACCAATTATTATACACGACGGAATAATTGTACAAAGAGGAATTGTTATTGTTGAAGGAAAATAGTGAACTATGAAGACAATTAATTTTGGAATAGATCTTGGAACAACCAATTCGCTCATTGCTAAATACAGTGCAGGTAGTGTAGAGGTTTTTAAAAATCCGGTTGGGTTTAAAGAAACGCTGCCAAGCTGTATCGCATTCAGGGGGGATAGAATCCTTATCGGAGATAAAGCAAGAGAATGGTTGTTGAAAGATGCCTTGAATGTTTTTGCAGGGTTCAAGCGGAAGATGGGAACGTCGGATAATTATTTTTGTCCTACCCGAGAAGATTTCTTTTCTCCGGTTCAGTTGTCGTCGATGGTGCTGGCAGAATTAAAAAATTTCGTACATACACAGGAAAAACCGCAACATGTGGTAATCACCATTCCGGCGAGTTTTGATACTGTGCAAAGCAATGCAACAAAAAAGGCTGGATACGACGCAGGTTTTAGTGAAGTAGTATTGCTTCAGGAACCAATTGCAGCTTCGCTCGCTTTCTTTAATAAACTAAACGATTCCGAATTATCAAAAGGTAAATGGCTGGTGTATGACCTTGGTGGAGGAACTTTTGATGTGGCACTAATTGGAATTACTGAAACAGAAATGCGCGTGATTGATCATCAGGGAGATAATTATCTTGGCGGGTTGGATTTTGATCACAGTATTGTTATGGAAATTCTCCTGCCGAAGATCATAAAGAAAACCGGCGTAACAGAACTTGCGGATGAATTAAACAAACGCAAAGGGAAGTTTGAAAAGTTATATTATATTCTTCTTCTCAAAGCAGAAGAAGCCAAAAAAGAATTAAGTAATTCAACAACAGTAGAGATTGAATTTTCATTTGACCTGAAAGGAAATGGCGAAGAAGATTATTTCATTGAAATGACCCGGGACGAATTGAATGCCTGCATCAAACCCCGTATTGATAGTACGCTGGAGATGATCAACCTGGTAGTAAGCAGAAATTCTTTCACCCCTTCTGACATATCTGAAGTTATTATGATAGGTGGAAGTACTTATATTCCTTATGTGAGGGAAAGTATTTTTGCGGCTACAGGTATAAAAGTAAATTGCACGGCAGATCCCACCACCGCTGTAGCTGTTGGCGCAGCATATTATGCAGGGAGTAAAGCAAGCAAGGTGGAGGATAAGAAAAAAGAAGCACCTACTCCTGCTGAAATTGCGGCCATGGCAACGGCTGTTTCACTGCAATTGTCCTACAATAAAACAACCAAAGATCTGGAAGAATATATTACAGCCAACGTACATAATTATACAGAAGGGTTGCAGTTTCGGATTACACGCACAGACGGAGGGTTTGATACAGGAATAAAACCATTAAAATCAAAACTTGGCGAGTTCATCACACTCCGCCCCAATACGCTGAATGAATTTAAAATAAAGATCTTTGATACACACATGAGTGAAGTCTCCTTTGTGTCTGAACCGATTGAGATCACGCATGGTTTGTTTAATTTGTTTGGACAACCCTTGCCAGAAGATATTTCAATAGAAGTGGACGATGTAGACAATAACACTACGAAGTGCCAGCTTATTTTTGAACGCAACAGTATTTTACCTCTTGTGAAAACCGTGTACCGTGAAGTAAGTCGTACGATCAGAAAGGGTTCGGAAGATAAAATTATTATTAATGTTATAGAAGGCAACAGCAAGGCACATCCCAATACCAATCAGGCAATAGGAGTCATTGAAATAAAAGCAAGCCAACTTCAGGGGGATCTTATAAAGGGCAGTGATGTAGAGATTAAAATCGAAATGACAGAAAGCAGGGATGTAAGTGTGCATGTAAATCTGCTTTTGTTCAACCAGCAATTCAGTAATGTGTTCAGTCCGACGGAGAAATATATTAGCATTCAAAAACTAAGAGAGGAAATAAAAGAGATCCGCAATACGTTGACAAACGAGATCCACAAAGCGGCCGACTCGGAAGATTTTGAAAAAGCTGCCGATATGCAGAACCTGGCAACTAAATTACAAAAACTCTACGAAGACGCAATGTCTTTGAAAGAGGAGGATTTATCAGATCTTAAATATCAGATTGAAGAACAAAAGCGAAAATTGGCACAACAGATTTATGGCTCTGAAAACAACCCACGTTTAATTCAGCTGAAGACCGATTACTTCAATTTACGCTCTACTATTGATAGTTGGTGCGAGCTGTATGCGGATATGCCCGCTGCTTATAAAGAGGAGCATGCTGCTATGAAACAAAAAGAGCAAGCCGCTTTTGCGAGTAATAGTTTTTTCCAATTGGATAATTTACATAAAGGACAGATCCGTTTATTTAACAAAATGATTATGTACACTCCTTCCTTGCTGGTAGAATTTTATCAGTACTATGCAAGTTTGGACGATAGCAAATACAGTGATTTAGCGAAAGCGAAAAAAATAATCGTGTCGGGAGAAAAAGCGCTGGAAAGAAAAAATTATGAAGAGCTGCGAGGTCTGTTGGGACAACTCTCCAGTTTAACAAAAGATACAATTACAATAGAAAAAATTTCGGGAACAGGATTGGGTTAGGAAAATAAAAAAAGGTTAGACTTGTATAAATCCCCTTTGCATATATTGTCAGGTCTGGAAACAGAGGCATCCGAATTTTCTAATTCAGATTTTTTATTGCGCCTGAGAAAAAAATTGTTAGCCGAATTTAATCTGAGTAACCAGCCAACCATTGATATTAATGGCAAAGCTTATAGCAAAGACGAAGTCATTAAGACAATCGATGTTTTAATGGGAGACTCTAATATAGCTTTGCACACTTTTATTTATTCAAATAAGAAGCTACTCGATTTTTTGGAAAATGATGCTTCTCCCATTATCCCATTTGAAATAAAACAAATAGTTGTTCCGGAAGAGATTAAACCAAAGCTAAGTCCGATTCTGTTTGAACGCATTGCTTTTAATTTAAAAAAGGCGTTTCAAAAACGCAATTTCAATAATGCAAGAAATCTGATCATCGATAGCCCAGATCTTCAGGAAACCGAGAAAGGGAAGTTGGAGGAAGAGATCAGTAAAAATATATTGAATATAAAGGATCATATTCGATCCGTTAGGGTAAATGGATGCAAGAATATTGTAAGGGAATTAGATTATCTCAGAGAAGATGCTCTTGCTCTGTTATTAAATAAACTGCCCGATGAATTTATTTATACAGTGAATGCACTTGTCGGGGAGATTATTAATGTAATGGTGGAATACGATAAAATAAAAGGGTGTGACAGAAGTTTTTTATACCGCCTAAGTACTGATTTGTGTAAAATCAAATGCGATGATGCGCTGATGCAACTCATTAAGAAAAATCATGCGGTATTCAAGCAAGGGTACGAAAGCAATTCGGGTCAAGGAGAAAGTGGTTTTGGCGCGCTTAAAGCTGTCGGACTTATCATCTCTTTAGTGCTTCTTATGGCCAGACTTTTTTCGGGTAATAGTTCGCATTCCAATTCAGACTTTTTGAGTAACTCTGATACTTTTATAGCGTCGGGTTATGAAGAGTTTAAAAATTACCGTGAACATGTCCTAAGCATTTTTGATACTAGTAAATATAATTCATTCAATAGTCTCACCTCTTTAGAAATGAATCCAATAGTTTCGTATGCCGGCAATACCCCTTTCTCCAAAATACTTCAGAGAAATTCTAAACGGGATTATCTCGATTCAAATTTGACGCCTGTCATTATTAAGAATGCCTCAGAGCATGATCTCATTATCTTTGCCTTTGACGATAGTGATGCGAGAGCTTATTACTTTTATAACAATGACCCGGATACTTTCTGTTTTAAAAAAAATGACAAATTATGCTTCTACTTTGGCAATAAATTTTCTGTCAAATTCGAGGTAAGCGGATACGCTGATGTAAGTATAAGAGATAGGGTGCAGGCGGAGCCATTTTTTGACGAGGTGGATGAAAAAGGCCGGGAGATTTTTGCAAAGAACTTCACTATTCAAATAAAACAACCAAAATCGTCTAATAAGTCACCAAAGAAGATAGAAACGCCTGAAATTATATTGGATAAAAAATTTCTAGAGAATGGCAGTTATAAGAAGGGCGGACTGAAAATTTTTCCAATAGCGTCTGATACGAGTAATAGAATAAGCAGTTTATCTAAATAATTAGACCAACCCAAATAAATTTTGTACAGATCTCCCCTACATATTTTAGAAGACTTGAACACTGACACAACAGAGCTGTCGGATTCAAAATTTCTATTGCGTTTGCGTAAAAAACTATTGGCAGAGTTTGATCTTAGCAATCTCCCTACGATTGATATTAATGGCAAAGCCTATAGCAAAGACGAGGTTATAAAGACCATCGATGTATTGCTGGGAGATTCACAAATGCCCTTACACAGTTATATTTTTGCAAACAAGGGGTTGCTGGATTTTTTAGAAAATGATAAATCAAACGTTCGTGCAGGGACTCTGAAAAGTTTGACAGTTCCTCAGGAGATAGTGCCAATGTTGAGCGTATTAATGTTTGAGCGTATTTTGTCAAATCTCAAGCGTGCTTTTTTTGCAAGAGACTTTGGGGTGATCAATGAATTGTTTTCTTATACTCCAAATTTACAAGAAGAAGAAAAGAGCAATTTATTTGAAGAACTAAATAAAAATATTTTAAATCTTAACGAACATATAAAAAACCTTCATGAACGAGGGTGTAAGAATTTTAAACAAGAGTTGGATTATCTTAGAAATCCTTCTTTCGTTCGATTTGTAAACAGTCTTCCTGAAGATTTTGACGGTACGATATATTTATTTATGTGTAAGATTGTCAATACCATGGTGTCTTATCAGAAGTTAAATGGTCATGATAGGGCATGTTTGTTTCATATTAGTGATAACATAAGGAATATAAAAGGAGAAGAAACGCTCATGAAACTCATAAGGAGCAATCATGAGGCTTTCCAACAAAATTACTCGGAAAGCTCCAGTGATGGGATGAGTGCTGCAAATATAGTCAGGGCATTGTTTTTAATTGTAGTGCTTGTTGTTTTTCTGTTTAATATTTTCAAGAATGACAATTCCAGTTCGCGTTTTCGAAATGCGAATTTATCCTATGAGACAAATGAATATCAGGAATTCAGAAGTTACCGGAATTATATTCTTACCTTCAGAAAAGGAGGATCGTCAAAAAAATATTCGGACCCTAAAATTGAAATGAAACCTTCAATGAGTGGGAAAAGTCCTTTCCGAATAATTTTAAATAATGGATTTAACTTTGCCCCAACAGATACCATTGCCCTGCAGCTGATCATTGATAATAAGACGAGTCACGATCTGATTCTTTTCGCCTTTAATGGAACCGATGCCAAAGCCTATTATTTCTTCAAGAATAAGGCCGATACATTAAAATTAATGGACTTCAATAAAATGGCACTGTATTTTGGAGATTCGCTTGCTGGTAGGCCGAGTCTAAAAAATTCTAATTTGTCAGTAGCATTGCTACCTTCATGGGAAGTTTATTTTGCGAAGACAACCAATGAGGCATTAAAAATATTCAGTGAAGATTATATTCTTGAGTTGGAGCAGCCGGTTAAGTTTAAAAGATCCAAAAATAAAAATAGAAAACCCGGACTTCCCGTTATTATATTTGAGGATAGTTTTTTTGAAAAAGGCAAATTTGAAAGTGAAAGGGTGAAACTGTACAGTGATAATTTAAATACAGAGGTTTCGGGAGATACTGTTGAAATGAGAGAAGTGATTGTTGCTCCTTAAAAAGAGAATAGTTGGAATAAAATTTATCTAAACTACTTATTTTATGGATCTACTCATTATAATCGCGATTGGCCATTGCCTTACTTTTTGGTTTAGGCTTGGCATCAGTAGAAGAGGGGAATTTACTGGCGAAAATAAAAATGTTCTTTGGGTGATTTTTTGCAACAGGGCTAATTTCGTATTTAATTCTTAAGATCAGTCCTTATCTTTTTTTTCTGAATATTTTCTCAAAGAAAGGCGAAGATGAATAAAACAGAGAATAGGAAACACATAACACAAAACAGGAATGATTATTCCCGTATACATTTTCTATATACCATCATCTTCTCCGATTGAATCCCAATCAAGTAAACACCAGCAGATAAATTTCCCATGTATGGAATTTTTTCTTCTCCTTTTATAGAAATGGTTGCATAAAGAATTTTACCATTCAAATCATAAATCGTTATCCTATATTCTTTTGTTGGATCAGCATTAAGAAATAAACGGTCTTCAGGAGTGGATGGATTTGGAAATAGATCAGGAACTACTTCGGTTCCATACACTGAAACAATTGTACTGTAATAAACGCTACCATCCTTATCCTGTGCAAGGATTCTATAATATACCACTTCATTATTTCCGGAAGGGTCTTCTGCTTTATAATATCCAATAGAATGCGACGCATGGACAGGAGAAGTATTTTTCAGAGAAGAAAAATGATTTCCATCCAACGATTTTTCTACTACATAAAAATCAAGCGCTGCATCTTCATTGGCGCTCCATTCAATATAATTTTTAGCACCTGCATTTTCAGCTTGTACCATCAACCAGTTCAGAGGCAACGAAGCGCAAGGGATTGCTAATACAGGCGTACGTTCACAAGCAGGTGGTGCCATTACTCCCCAGTCGTAAAGTGCAGGATGACCGAAAACACTTATAGAGCCGTTTGGATTATTGTATCCAGTTGTGGTCATGATGTTGTTGTAATTTTTTGGATAGACTGGCGTGCCGCTTCCGCCTTTGTATACATTCATGATTGCTTCAAGTGCCGTGTAATACCTTACAGAATAGCCTGTCCCGGCTGGGATCAGAACACCTCCTGCCGGAACAGTTACCGAAATTGTTTGCAAGCCAGTTCCCACACATGGGAACGTAATCAACCCTGAGTTGTAAGAAAATCCTGTTGCGGTATTAGTGATGATAATTCCTCCATGTCTTGTACCCGGACAGAAATTGACAATAGCATCAATCTTGAAACTTGTTAAAGTAAAAGGAACAAGCGCATTGAAATACAGCCAGTCTGTCCCGGTTACTACATCTTGTCCGTTTGGTGCGCCAGATCCTGTACTATTCGAAAATCCATCCGCTGTTACTTTGGGCATAATGGTAGAGGCATAAGCTTTTGTATCGGCCACATAATAAGTAGTGGCGGTGCTGATGGTAGGAGTGCCATAGGAAAGTCCAGTACCAAGAACACCTGTAGACGTAGGAGTAGCGTACCAGGTATAGGTTCCGCCATTATTCAATACAGAAAGTGCAGCAGAGCCTGATGGAGAAGGGAAACAAAAAGAACTAGCCGTAGGAACCACTGTATTAGCAGTCAAGATGATCTGACTTACCTTTGCAGGCATACAACTGGCATCCGTTACTGTTACTTTGTATGTACCTGGTTGGTTTACGAATAAGTAACGTGTGGTAGCACCTGTGATTACTGTTGAATTTTTTTCCCAGACATAAGTAACACCAATTCCCGAATGTCCTGCGTCTAAATCTAATGATGCAGGATTGCACAACACTTGGTCAGCACCTAAACTAATTGCGTATGTTCCTGAAACTACAATCGTATCGGATTTACCACAGACAGCTCCATTGGCTACTTTCACCCAATAGGTTCCAGGAGTATTGATGGTGATCGTTGGAGTGGAAGCACCAGTGCTCCATGTGATAAGATTACCTAAACCAAGATTGCCTGGGTTTAAAACAAGTGAGCCTCCTGTACCGCAGAGTGTAGTATCATTGCTAAGATCTGGCTGGGGGACTCCGCGAATTAAATCATATGGTCGTCCCGGATTAATGTAGGTGTTTAGTCCCTTGAGAAAATAACCGTTGTCACCATACCCGTTTTGGATTGAAAAATCAGTAGCGCCTCCCACTCCTTTTCCTCCCATAAAACCAATAAATCCTGCGTCAAGAAATTGAGTGAAATTGCCAAACATATATTCTACAAAGGTGTCTGTATAACGTCCCCAGGTGTTTGGCATGTTGGAAAGACCAAGTGCAGCGCTCGCAGCATTGCTTTGTCCCATTTGAATTTGCCAGGTGATCAGCGGACGACAAAATCCTTGTCCCATTTTTTTAGAAAAGTACAACCAGTTTTGCATAGCACCGCTGTCCCATCCCCATTCAGCCATCCCTGCGGATCCGGCGTTGGCGCCGTATTTTTCCATTACCAGAAAATCCCCTTTGTCGTTGGCTCCTGTGAAAAGCCCGTTGTAAAAAGCCAACTGATAATTTACCGTCCAGTCAATCTCAGCAGTGGTACGCCATACAAGTCCGCTCCGGCCTACACAACCCGGACAACCGAAAATAGGTTTTACACCAGCTGGTCCCGGATCAAGACATGGCCATGTGTTAACATGAAATCCAACATAGGCGTCGGGTGCGTAGATTCGTATGGTGCGTATAATGCCTTGACACACGCCTGCCAGTGTATTGGGAAGTCCTGCGAGATAACCATATTGTGCTGGATTATTTACAGCTACCTGTCCTGCGTAGCCCAGCATTGTGGGGCTTACCGTGGCATCTCCTAAAAACTGTGATTTGATCAGGTAGCCCATCATATCAGGTTCTATAATGAAGACGGATTTATTGCCCTTACTTTTTTGCGCCACGTATTTCAGGTTCCAGAAAAACTTTTCCATGTAAGCGGCATCCTGAATATGTCCTTTGGCTTCTGGCGTTCCGCCATCATGGCCTTGCAGCAAATAGATTACCCATGCATTGCGCACTCCCAGTGGTTCGCTGTCCATGCGCATATGATCGATAATATGTAAACCTGTGATGACTTGCTGCTGATACCAGTTGGTAGAAGTGTCTGCGTCTGGATTTAGATATTTGTATTGATACAGAACAGATTTTTTATTTGGGTCGGCTGCCGTATAAGTAGCGGTAGTATTAGCTTTATCAATTACATTAACCCAAAAATTTGGTTCATTGATCACAACGGCATTATTTTTAAAATCATTTACTAGTCCGATATAAAAGTCATTCCAATTCTTTGGAGGCACTCCCCAGGCCGCCGCTTGGCCATTTGAGTATCTTGATCCTGCCATCAGGGCCAGAAGAAGCAATAGTGTGGGAAGTCTAAAAAGCACAGACATTTTCATATCATTTTTAGTAAGTAAGAGAGAATACAAAATTTAAAGACGAGATGATAAAAACGCACAACTTAAATTGTTTAGAACACAGGAAAACGTAGGCAGTTCTTAATGTTAAAAGGTCGGTTTAAAATGCATTAATTATTTAATTGTCAAATTTTTATAGAAAATAATTTAACGCTCTGTAACGTAATAATGCTTACTTAGAGTGTAGTTTTGACGGAATGTATTTAGTTCTGTTAAAATTTTACTAAATTGAGTATTGTAAAAACCAGTCACAAATTTTATTCTCTATGAAAAAAGCTGTTTTGTTTTTCGCAGTATTATTTTGTTTTTCTCTTGTAAATCTTGCCGATGTTATAAAGCCGGATCTCAAATTGCATAAGGTGAATGTATACCTTGTTGGAGCGGAGTTAAATTATAAAGCAAAAGTCTCCCTTCCAAAAGGCAGGTCTACCTTGACGTTTGCAAGTATGTCACAAAATATAAAGGACAATAGTGTAAGGGTAAGCATCGATAATAATGTAAAAATTATTTCTGTTTCGCTCGAGGATGTAAAAGTAATTAGTTATGAGAAACAACTTAA
>JANYCO010000224.1 GCA_025360235.1 Cytophagales bacterium | reverse complement strand
CTTTTTTATTGACAAAACTAATATTTGGTTCCTGTGCACCAAAAACAACATCTTGCTGATAATTCTCTTTGATTGTTCCACCAAAGATTCCTTGCAATTGTTTATTTATATTAATTCTGTATGAATTCCCAGACTGGAAGCCTCCCTTAACATAGAAGCCTGATTCATGAGTTTCTACTTTTATGTCTAATGCCGGTTCTATTGTAATTAATTTCTCAAGATTCTGTTCGGCTACTTGTTGGTTAGTTGTTATGTTTATGTAGCCTTTATCGTCTTCGTATAGCGCTTCTATCAGGACGATCTGGAACTTGTCTTTAGATGGGATAGATGTTTCGTATTTTATTTCTTCTTTAGAAACATAATTACTTTCGGCACATTTAAGACCAGCATTGATTGAAATGGAAAGTGATTTGTCGTCAAAAGAAGCAGCCGTTTCAGGAATGGCGATCATTATTTTGTCTGAAGTATTGGAAGAATTCAGAACATAGCTTTCCTCTTTCCCATTAATTTTTACATGCAGTAAACGCTTTAGTTCTGCAGGATTTACTTTTGCATTGAACGCTAACTCTGTGCGTAGTTCAGTAAGGTTTTTATTATTGTCGTTCTTGGCCCAGAACAATCCTGCGGAAATCAGGTTGAGATAAGGTGTATGAAAAGCATATGTTATTTCTTCGGGGAGAGAATATTTCTCAGGTGCGTTCTTAACTATTTTATCAGTTAGTACAGCTGTATAATCAGTACAAGGAAGAAAGCTGATGTCCGGAGAAAAAATCAATTCATCTTTAGAAGTCCATTTGAATTTCCCTTTCACCGCCGGAGTAATGGTGATATAGGGCTCCTCTGCCCATACGTTGATAAGACTATCGGGTACGAGGTCTTTATTGAAATTGAAAACAAGATTTTGTTGAAGTTCGATTTCTTCTTCAAAATTTTTATCATCTAGTTTTAGTTTGTTTCCTGTGCACGAAAAAAGTAATGCAGAAAGAACTAGGACAATGGTGAGGGTTGTTCTGTTAAGTAACATAAAGGCAAAGCGGGTTTATAACGCTGATGTTAAGTTAGCGTATTTTTTCAGAAAATGACCAGCATAATAATGAATTATTTATGGGTCCTATATCCTCCCAGAATTATGATTTAAAATCCGTGTCAGCAAGGATATATTAAAACTCATTCGATCTTTGGGGAATATACCAACGCAATGAAAATCCTGCAATAACAGTATTTTTTTGTAGGGAAGTTGCTACGATGTTACTGTAGCTGCGATAGGTTACATAGCCATCCAGGAAGATATTATGGAAAGCCATATAGGAGACATTTAAAGAAGTAATAATTAAAGTTGTAGAAACCCCTTGCCCGGTTTTATTGCCATATTCCTGTTGACGTTTGGTATAATCTTTCAGAATATTTCCACCCCAGTTGGAGTTGGCTGTATCAACTCCAAGTTTGGTAAAGAATGCTTTTGCCGTGATATTGAGCCTTGGTAAAGGTTGATAGCGTGCGATACCTATAAATTCTGTAAAGTTTGCTCCAAGGGGATGCATAATCGGTTGGTTATAGTTGGAGAAGTTGGTGTAATTGTTTTTGTGAGAATAAGTATAAGGCCTCACAAAATTGATCTCTCCTTGTAAGTCAAGATTTTTTAAACCAAAAGCATCAATGTATTTCAAACCACCTTGCAGTGCTTGTTTGTTGGCCCACCAACCGTTTCCGGCTTTTACTTCGTGAAGTACAAATTCATCTAAAACAATTTGGCCGTACATGGAAAAATGTCGAAGGAAATTCCATTTAAAATCCATTCCAAGAAGAGCGTTGTCTCCGCTGCCTAGTTGTTGTTCTATGGAACGGTAGAAGATCATCGGATTCATATAGGAAATGTCGAATTGCCCGCGTTTTGTGGTGTCACTACCTCTGCCTCTAAAAGCCACGGCTTCAAATACGCCAATGTTTATTCTTTTGGTAATGTTCAAGCTTAAATGATGAAACGCCAGGTATTTTTTTGGGAGTATCGTATCGCCGGCAGTTTTTGGAGCGGCATTCATTTCAGTAAACAAGTTTGTATAGTTGAGTTTCCAAACTTTAGTATTTAATTTCAGAAAGGTATAACTGCTGGAATTGTCTGAAAGAATAAGGGACCGGTAACCATTGCCAATAAAATTTTTGTCATGACCAAACTGAATGGCAATATGTTTTGTTGCATTAAAATTTATATACCCACGAGCGGTTATATAATCTACGGCATTCGCTTTTGTCTTAAAAGTTTTATTATATCCTTCACCAGGGATTACCGCAAACTGAGTATGGTAGTCTTTTATATAAGAAGGAACCAAAGCTTGATTGTCAGTAAAAAAGGTGTAAAAGCCAACGCGTTTATCGATCATACCCCTAAGTTCAATCCCTCTGGTGTTTTGCGTAACGGCACCATAATTTTGTTCATAACCTCCAGCGGCATATATTACAGGGTTTACATGCAAGTCAAAATCTTTTGTGCTGACATAAAAAAGGTCTGATTTTTTTTTATAGAAAGTTTTAAATATAGGTCTTTTACTATCGTTTTGTGCAGTAGAAGACCATTCCCAGTTGTCATTTGCCAGATAAGTAAAATTGAAACGGTCTACTTTTGAAATTCTTTTTAGAGAAGCACTGTCTTTTGCGAGCGTGTCGACAAATTCAGCTACAGATTTTCTTGTATATTGTTTTACACTTGTGAAAAATGTTTCTGAAAATTTACCATTAAGGATTTCATAACGGTCTACCGTATGATAATATGTATTGTTTAAAGGCACGTAATTGCTTTGTCCATAGGCATTGAAACCAACCATTAATAGAGTAAAGAAAGCGCATAGTATTTTTTTCATACAGGTAATTTAAATCCTTACAATTTAAGGAAAATTGTATTTAAATAAGATTTTTTGAATTCTTTTTGTTTGGTCAAACTATAACAAAAATTTAATCGTTGTATATCAACCGAAATGGTATCTTTGCGAACATTATGTGGGAGGATCTTTATAAATATTTAATAGTTTTTGGGCTGAGCATGATCAAGTTTATTGCTGGTTTTACAGCAGGAGTTGGTTTTCAATTACCCTTCTTAGTTACTGCCGGACTTACTGTTTTAGGGATGATGACTAGCATCGTGCTTTTCAATTCTTTGTTAGGTAAAATTTTTCATCAATGGGTTACGAGAACCTTTTTTAAAAATCAGAAACTTTTCACAAAAGGGAACAGAAGGAAAATTATGATATGGAATAAATATGGCCTAGTGGGAGTGGCTTTACTTACACCTATTTTATTTTCCCCGATTGGAGGGGCAATGATTGCAAATGGTTTTGGAGAAACAAAAGAGCGTATTTTTTTCTATATGCTTGGCAGCGGTATTCTTTGGGCGATGAGTTTTTCATATATTGTATCTTTGTTTCACCGCTTTTTTTAAATCGTAGACACAAACATGAATCTTTTCTTAATAGGACTGCCAGGCTCAGGAAAATCAACACTTGGAAGAGAACTTGCCATAGCATTGAATCTGAAAATGGTTGATACCGATGTAGAAATAGTAGCGGTTGAAGGAAAAGCGATTGAAGAAATTTTTAGGAATTCTGGTGAAGAATATTTTAGAAAATTAGAACAATCGGTATTGCATCAGCTTTTAGAAAAAGACAATCAGTTGATTTCTACAGGAGGTGGAATGCCTTGTTTTTATGATAATATGGAACATATGAATAGGAAAGGAGTTACTTTGTTTATTGATGTGCCGGTTAAAAATCTTCATCAGCGTTTAATAGGACAACGTGGTCAGAAGAGACCAATGTTGGAAGGTAAAACGGATCTGGAAGTTTTAGATTTTTTGAAACTTAAATACACAGAAAGATTTCCGTTTTATTCAAAAGCCTTGATTACTATCAAAGGTTCCAATATAAAAATACCTGAAATTATAGTGACATTAAAAGAGAAGGAATTAATTTAAAAAATCAGCACGCTACTTTTTATGGAAGCTGCTTACGTTTCCTTCAAGACTTATGTAGTAAAGCCCAGGTTTGAGAGTGCTTATGTCAACCTCAAGATCAGTGCCTTTTTTTTCCAACCTGCCTCGCTGACTGTATATTTCGTATTCCACTTTACGTGAGATAGTAATTTTATCATCAGCCCTTAAAGGGTAAAATGTAGCAGGAGTATCAGTTGATTTTTTCTTGGTAAATTTTGAAGTTTTTTTATCGTATTTAAGAACATAATCTCCCGCAGAAAGACCCGATATATCTACCTCAACACCTTTGCCTTTGCTTAGTACCTTGCCAGAAAGATCTTCGATCTGATATTTCGTTTCGTTCGTAAAATATAATTTTGAGTTGGCTTCAAAAGGGTAAAAATTTACTTGTTCAAAATAAATTTTATGTAAAGTTACTTCCAAATCATAATCATCAATTCCTTTTTCAATGATAATTCCGTTTTCATCGATTAGGAAGGTTGAAGGAAGTCCTTCTACATTATACAAATCTGCAATTTTGCTTTCGTGTCCTTTTAATTCACTGCCATGGTAAGGCCATACAAGTTTATCGCTTTTAATAGCATTTACCCAGTGGTCTTTTTTATCATCTAAGGATACACTGAATATTTCAAAACCATGAGGATTGTATTTATGATATAAAGGTACAATATCAATGTTTGCCATTCGGCAAGGTTGACACCAGGAAGCCCAAAAATCAAGCAATACTAACTTTCCTTTAAGAGAATGTAAATTTATTGTTTTCCCTTCAGGGTCAGTAATAGAAAAGTCTGGTGCTTTGTCTCCAACATTTAAAGTGGCAAAAGCATTATTTGGTCTACTGTATGAAGCTGACATACTTATTACAGTAAAAAAAACAAACAATACTATTATCTTAATTCGCATAACTTAATGAAACTTAGTTATTACTTTTCCGTATACTTACCACTGTTTTGTAAAGTTAGTCAGAAAATATGAATTTCAAAAAGGTTTTGTCTAATTATCAACGTCTTCCCCCAAAAAAGATATTTACGTATAAGGAAGTAAAAAGCCATCGGTTATAGGTAGGATAAGCGGAAGAAATGTCCAGAATATCAATTCTTTGACTATAAGCTTCCATTAAGGAGCCCACTTCAATACCAGACACCCCACTTCCAAAACTCCCAAATTCAAAGCTAAGCCCTGTTTTTAAGTGAAAGCCAGGAGTAAATTTTAATTTATTAAAGCCATGAAAAAAGCCCCCCGGACCTATAATCCCGGCTTGCATCAAAGAGGTGCTGTAAGGTATAATTGTTGTTTCATTACTATCCTGATATTGTATGTAATAGGGTTTTACAATCCCAATCGTTGGTCCTCCATTGATAATAGCATCTACCTGGATACCATCTTCTTTTCCTTTAGTAAAAAGAACAAATTCATATCCGATCTGAGGTCTTAAGGCAAATAAGTAATTCTTTTTGCCAAGAATAAATACGTTACCTGTATTGCTGCTAAGATACCGAACTTCATTGGGGTGTTTTATATTGACGAGCTCAAGCCCTAAATTCAGGTATCTTCCCGTTTTAAGTTCTTTCGTATGACGAAACATTACTCCTCCTATCAATCCTGCGTTGGTGTTGAGGTTTAACCCAAAAACATTCTCAGAACTGTATTCACTTTCTTCCTGTGCTTTTACAAGTTCAGGATTGATAAAAAGAATAAGAAATAATATTGGTAATAATCGTTTGAGCATATAGGTAAATCTCTTTCTAAAATTAATAATTTTTTATGGAATACCAATTTGTCTTTATAAAACAAAATCCCGCTATATAGCGGGAT